>JAMOOS010000062.1 GCA_027065245.1 Desulfuromonadaceae bacterium
GCGAATACCTGATGGGGTACTACAACAACTACCGACCACATCAGGCCAACGGTGGTTTGTCGCCGGTAGCAGCGGAAGAAAAACTTAAATCTGTGTCCGGTTTTGCTTGACCACTACACTGGGCAAAAACAGTTTTCACTATGCCTATATGGACCACCGGGAACCGGTAAAACCGAATATGTGCGTCAACTGGCGGATCAATTAGGGATGGAGGTGCTGGTTAAGCGAGCATCAGACCTGTTGGGTGCACATGTCGGTCAATCAGAACAGCAGATTGCCGCTGCCTTTCAAGAGGCTCAAGATAAAGAACAATTTTTGATTTTTGACGAAGCTGATTCCCTTTTAGGTGATCGTCGCCATGCGCATCAAAGCTGGGAGGTATCACAGGTAAACGAAATGCTAACCTGGATGGAAAGCCATCAGCTACCGTTTGCTTGTACCACCAACTTGATGGATCGAATAGATCAGGCATCACTGCGCCGCTTTACCTTTAAGGTTGGTTTTAATCATTTAACCAATGCGCAAATCTGTTTCGCCTGCAGATATTTTTTCAATATCGATGCACCAGCGTCAATTAAAGATTTAACCAATTTAACTCCGGGTGATTTTATGGTTGTGCAGAAAAAAGCTAAAATTCTCAGATTACTGGATCGACCAAAAGAACTGATAAAAATGCTGGAAGTGGAGTGTTCAGTAAAAGAAAATACATCTACGCCGATAGGGTTTCTTGCGGCTTAGCCAAGGGGTTAAAGATATGCGGCAAGCAATAATTGATCTACAGATAAGAACGAATTATGCCTATTGTCCACACGATGCGACACACTCTGTCGCGACACCATGGCATAATAGAATCAATGTATTTCCATATATTTTGCTGACAAGTCATTTTTAAAAAGCGAAGGATTCAATATTGGAGATAATTATCCATCGAGGGGCAGAGGAGATTGGCGGTAGTTGTGTGCAGATCAAAACTGGGCAGCATTCAATTCTTATTGATGCCGGTTTACCATTGGGGGAAACCGCCAGCACCGTCAACCTTGCCACACTAAATATTGACGCAGTATTGATCAGTCATCCGCATCAAGATCACTATGGTTTAATCGACGATCTTGCTCCATCGGTGCCGGTTTATATCGGCAAAATTGCCGGTAAATTGATTGCAGCAACCAGAATTTTTACTGGCAGGACACCCCTGCAAAACAATTTTCACTATTTTAAAGCGGGATCATCTTTTGAAATTACTCCCTTTCGTATTACCCCGTTTTTGGTAGATCATTCCGCCAGCGATGCCTTTGGCTTTATTGTTGAGGCTGATGGGCAGCGGATGATTTACAGCGGTGATTTTAGAGCGCATGGCCGAAAAAGAAAAATCTTCGAGAATTTCATTAAGCATCCTCCGCAAAATATAGATCTGCTCCTGATGGAGGGGACAATGATGGGGCGAAACGGTGAAAAATACCAAACCGAGGCGGATATCGAAGCGCAGATGGTTAATGTTCTGAATGATACTGTAGGAGCTGTTTTTCTCGTTTGTTCCGGACAACATATTGATCGCTTATGTACCGCCTTCAGAGCCAGCAGAAGATCTGGACGTACCTTCGTGGTTGATATCTATACAGCGTGGATATTGCAGATATTGTCAGAACACTTTGATTCAACGCCGCACTTCACTTTAAAAGGCATTCGAGTATTAGCCCGTGGAGCTAGCGCCAAAAACCATTATCTGAAAATAAAAGATAATAGCTACTTCAAACAATTTATAAATGACATTTATAAAAATGAAAATGTCATTACCGAAGCAGAGATTGCCGCGACTCCACACCAATATTTCATAAAAAACTGCCGTATTGATGTTTTGCTGAAAAAACTAAATCAGCAGCAAACTGGTATCATCTATTCACAGTGGAGCGGTTATCTAGAAAAAGAAAAATGTAAACAGTTTGATTGGAGGTTGGCGGCACTCAAGAGCGATTCCGATGTGGCGTTTCATCATATTCACACCAGCGGACATGCTTTCAAACAAGACTTACACCGCTATCTGAATGCGATTAAGCCAAAAGTGGTTGTGCCGATTCATACTGAATGTGGCGACGAATATGTAAAAGAATTTAGCTCGCACCACGTTAAGGTAATCGCAGATGGAGAAGTCTGTCAGTTGGTTGGTGGAAATAATAGAGAGGTGAAATAATGGGTAAATTTGATATTGACACCATTAGGGCAATTATGGCTGGCAGCAATGCTCAGGAAAAAATTGCCATGCTTGACGCAGTTTATTACCGTATTGATGAATGGGATATTTTTCCAATATCAATATTTATGTGCGGCTTAAACGATATAAATACAGATGTCAGATGTGCAACACTGTCCATGCTATCGAATTATTCACACAAAATGTCGCAAGCTGAATTGCTTCAGGCTCTAAGTCTTATTGAAGACTGCGATGATAAGATTCGCTTGCTACTTGTTGACAGATTCTACGCTATTGTATCCGAATTGGATGATGACTCCTTGCGCTCGTTCTTGCCTTACCTCTGGCACACAAAAGAGACCATACGCGATGCAGCAATAGAAATGTTAATGGATTTTGCATCTGACTTTACAAATGAAATGTTTCAAGATATTGTAAACGCTTATTCTTGCTCCAATATGAAAGTTCGCGAGTCTATAAGTGAATTTCTTGAGCGCAACGGGCAAGAGCACTTAATTTCCCTTATGTGAAAGGAACCTCGAATGTCTAGTCAGTGATGATAGCTTGCCAACTTGTGGTTTTTACAAGTGCAAGCGGTGATGCTTTTAGTGTAAATTATGTAAGATTTATACCAGGTTTGAACGTGGCAGATTTTTATCAATTTTAGTCAAAGGGGTTTGAAAATGAGAATTTTTTCTAGAGGGATTAGCGATGAGCGTATTTTGAATAAAGCCAAAGATTTTTTTTCGACAGAAATTGGTCAGAAATTGATTAACAGCAAAAAAGACGGCAAACCGGTTTTTAATATCTGCATACGTGATAACTACTTCAATATTTACTGGAATGGCTGCTCTGTTTTGAAATATTCACCAAACGCCACAAAAAATACCTATCAAATTCATAAAAAATATATATTTAAAGATGCCAATGTGGAAGAGAAAGATTATATAAATCTTTCACCGGAGTTAAAGTTTGAAAATTGGGATTTTTCTGATGCAATCATTGCAAATGCTCAAAACGGGGAAATCCCCCTAGTAAATGATTATGTAAAGGGCGAAAAGGAAGATATTAAAAATTATATTTTACGCGAAAACCCTTTTTTACTTGATCTCGAAGTAGCCTTTACTCGAGAAAGAAGCATAAGAGAGACAGAAAATTCAAAGCTAGATTTTGTTGCGGATAGGATCGATATGGCCAGAATTGATCTCCTACCGTCAGGTGAACCAATACTGAGGCTTGTCGAAGTTAAGCGTGCTCAGGACAGCAGGCTTCGTTCTGAAAAAATACCGGAAATTATGGATCAGATGGAACGATATCAGACATTTATTGACAGCGAAATAGATAATATTAAAAAAAGTTACCGTGTCGTAGCAAATAACATGCTTGAATTAGGTCTGGATGCAAATATGGCTGGTATTGGAAGCAAAACTGCAAAAGATATTTTGCAAGAATTTTCACAATCGCCAGCAGTTGACGAAAGACCACACCTTCTTGTTATTGGGGAAAAGCAAGAATTGTCTGGCAACGTGGATCATTGGCAAAAATTGAAAGAACTTTTTGCTGAAAGATATCCTGCCCCAGTGATTTGGTCTTAACCACAAAATCAGACGATTAATTTATTATGCCTCCTCCGCATAATCTGTGGTTAGCAGGCACTAAAAATAGAGCATTGTCCTTCCGGGATGGGTAAGATGGTTTTCCCAATAACTATCAACCCCATACCCGAGAAGGACAATGCTGATAAAGACTTTACTGAATAAGACTGAACGATTCAAGTCATTCGTTTACGTTTCCGTGTGTTTTATGCTGATCGCCGATATGGAAGCGTTGGCCGCCCATGTAATCATGCCTTTCTCCTGTTTTCATCCCATGCCACACTCCCCTCATGCCAAGGCAGGCCCGCATAGACGCTTTTGGTGCGCTTCATCATATTATCTGCCGTGGGACTGAGCGTTGTACGATTTTTTAAGATGACTGAGACCGTGATGGCTTTGCTGGTCGTCGGTGTGTCGGTTAACGGGTGTGCGGATATTTCTGGTGCCCTGTTTGGGCTATTGGTGTGAAGTGTGTTAGTATCGCCTGTTAACTGTAGACAGATTTTTCCTCTTTTTTACCTGCAGGATGGCAGACATGGAACAGCGGGCGCTTTGGGGTAGTAAAATTGGTTTTTTGCTGGCTGCCGTTGGTTCGGCGGTGGGGCTGGGTAATATCTGGCGGTTTGGCTATATGGCCTACGAGAATGGCGGCGGGGCGTTTCTGGTGCCGTATTCGGTGGCGCTGGTGCTGGCGGGGATTCCGCTGATGGTGCTCGAATATGCTTTGGGGCATATGGAAAAAGGCTCGGCGCCGCTGGCTTTTACCCGGGTATCGTCCAAATGGGAGAGCGTCGGCTGGTGGATGCCTACCATCGCTTTTTTCGGGATCAACCTGTTTTACGCCGTGGTTATCGGCTGGTGTATGAATTACTTTGTTTTTGCTTTTACCCAGGCGTGGGGAGCGGATACCGGGGCGTTTTTTATGCATCAGTTTTTACAGATAAGTGACGATGTTTTCCATTTTGGCGGTATTCGCTGGCCGATTCTGGCCGGGACGCTGTTTACCTGGCTGGTGTGCTGGGCCATCTGTTATCGCGAAGTGAGCCACGGCATCGAAAAGGCCAGTATGATCTTCATGCCGCTGCTGGTGGTGCTGACCCTGGTGCTGGTGGGCTGGTCGCTGCAACTGCCGGGGGCGTGGGAGGCGGTGCGCGCCAATTATCTTACACCGCACTGGGACAAGATAAATCCGTTTACCGCCGGGGGCGGCAAGGTGTGGGTGGCGGCCTTCGGGCAGATATTCTTTACCCTGTCGCTGGGGTTTGGCATCATGATCACCTACGCCAGCTATCTGCCGAAAAAAACCGATATTGTCACCAACGCGCTGATCACCTCAATTCTCAATTGTCTGTATTCTTTTGTTACCGGCTTCGCCGTGTTCGGTACCATCGGTTTTATGGCGGCGCAAAAGGGGGTTCCGTTTGCCGAGGCGATAAAGAGTGGGCCTGGTCTGGCGTTTGTGGTCTATCCCGAGGCCATCAACCAGTTGCCGGCGGGAAAAACTGTTTTTGGCCTGCTGTTTTTTCTGGTGCTTATCATGGCCGGGTTGTCGTCGGCCATCTCGCTGGTGGAGGCGTTCTGCTGTGCCCTGATGGACAAGTTTGATCTGCCGCGCGGTAAAACGGTGACGGCGGTGTGTGTGCTGGGGGCGCTGGGCAGTGTGATATTCACTACCCGGGCCGGGCTGTATATCCTCGATATTGTCGATCATTTTGTTAATAATTACGGCCTGGTCAGTGGTGGTATTATCGAATGCGTACTGGTGGGCTGGGTGCTGAAGGCGGCGGTGGCGCGGCGGCATGTGAACAATGTGGCCACATTGTCGTTGCCGGCGTTCTGGGAAGTGCTGATCCGCTATATTACGCCGACGCTGCTGGTGGTGGTGCTCGGGTTTGCCCTGGTAAACGAGTTTGCCACCCGTTACAGTGGTTATTCGGTATCGGCGTTGCTGCTGTTCGGTATCGGCTGGCTGGTGCTGGCGCTGGTGATTTCGCTGGTGCTTACCCGCTATACCTGGGCGGCGGGCAAGCTGAAGCGCAAACATGACCCGGATGACGATCAGTTACTGGTGTGATGCCGCCGCCGCAGTGGTTGGCGCAGGAGAATTTGTCATGTCGTTATTGCCGGGGGCGCCGTACGCTTTTATGTGTCGCAGCTGCGGTCATTGGTTTAGCAGCGGCCGTCGTGTTTTCGTCTGTTGTCCGCGCTGCCGAACCTGGCGGGTGCGCCGGTTGCGGCAGTGATGCAGGTGCTCAGGCGATGCGGGAAAGGGAATAGGTAATGGCTGGTATTGACTGGAGCAGGCCGGAGCTGATCTGGTTTATTGTCGGCGCGGTGTTGTTGGTGGCGGAGCTTATGGCGCCAGGGCTGGTGATCTTTTTCTTCGGCCTCGGGGCGTGGTGCGTGGCGCTGAGCTGTTTTGTGCTGGCACCGGGGATCAATATCCAGCTTACCCTGTTTCTGGTGGTATCGCTGTTGTTGCTGCTGACGTTGCGTCAGCGTTTGCGCCAGGTGTTTGTCGGGCGCGGGCGCAGTGGCGCCGACGAGGAGGAGACGGACAACCAGTCCGCCATGATTGGCCGTCAGGGGCGGCTGGTGCAGGAGATCGCGCCGGGCAGCCCCGGCCGGGTGGAGCTGGCCGGAACCAGTTGGCAGGCAGTGGCGTCCACAGCGCTACCGGCTGGTAGTGTGGTGGAGGTGATCGGTCAGGAGGGGATAACCCTGACGGTAAAGGCAGTGAACGGTGGAGGAGGACAGGCATGAATTTTGTGACGATTATTCTGGCGGTAGGTATTTTTCTGGTTCTGGTGCTGCTGGTGCGCTCCATCACCATTGTGCCGCAGCGCTCCGCCTATATTGTGGAGCGCCTGGGTAAATACGCCGGTACCCTGGAGGCCGGTTTTCATATCCTGATTCCGTTTCTCGATCGCGTGGCCTATCGCCATTCCCTCAAGGAGATGGCCATCGACGTGCCCAGTCAGGTGTGTATTACCAAGGATAATATCGCCGTGGAGGTGGACGGTATCCTCTACCTGCAGGTGATCGATCCCAAAAAAGCCTCTTACGGTATCAATGATTACAAGTTCGCTTCCACTCAGCTGGCGCAGACCACCATGCGCAGTGTTATCGGCAAGATGGAGTTGGATCGCACCTTTGAAGAGCGCGAGTCTATGAACGGCGCCATTGTCAGTGCTGTGGATGTCGCTTCCGATCCGTGGGGGGTAAAGGTCACCCGCTACGAAGTGAAAAATATCCTGCCGCCGCAGTCCATCAAGGAATCGATGGAAAAGCAGATGAAAGCGGAGCGGGAGAAACGCGCCCTGATTGCCGAGTCGGAAGGGGACAAGCAGGCCAAGATCAACCGCGCCCAGGGCGATCGGCAGGAACTCATCGAGCGTTCCGAAGGGGAGAAGCAGAAGCGTATCAACGAGGCGGAAGGGCGCGCGGCGGAGATCACCAAGCTGGCCGAGGCCACGGCGGCGGGTATCCGTATGATCGCGCGTGAAATCAACGAGCAGGGTGGTCAGGAGGCGGTAAACCTGCGTATTGCCGAGCAATATATCAAACAGTTCGGCAACCTGGCCAAGGAAGGTAATACCCTGATTCTACCCAGCAATCTGGCCGATATCGCCGGTATGGTGGCGGCAGCCAAGAGTGCCCTGGACAACAGCGGCGCTCGCGCGGAGAGCTAAACCGGTTATATGGCGCGGTTCAAGCTCAAGTCCAGATACCAGCCAGCCGGTGATCAGCCCGCCGCCATCGCTGAGCTGGTGGCGGGCATAAATGCCGGCGTCGGCCATCAGGTGCTGTTGGGGGTGACCGGCAGCGGTAAAACCTTTACCATGGCCAATGTCATTGCCGCGGTGCAGCGACCGACACTGGTGCTGGCGCACAACAAAACCCTGGCGGCGCAGTTGTATGGCGAGTTCCGCGAGTTGTTTCCCGACAACGCGGTGGAGTATTTTGTCTCTTATTACGATTACTACCAGCCGGAAGCCTACGTTGCCAGTACCGACACCTATATCGAAAAAGATTCCTCCATCAACGACGAAATTGACAAGCTGCGCCACAGCGCAACCCGCAGCCTGCTTACCCGCCGCGATGTGCTCATCGTCGCTTCGGTGTCGTGTATCTACGGACTTGGTTCGCCGGAAGCCTACTTTGGTATGCTGGTGGGGTTGCAGGTGGGCATGGAGTTGGAACGGAACGAACTGCTTAAAAAACTGGTGGAGATTCAGTACGTGCGCAACGATAGCGATTTCCACCGTGGCAGTTTTCGCGTGCGTGGTGACAGCGTGGAAGTGTTTCCCGCTTACGAGGAAGATCTGGCGCTGCGCATCGAGTTTTTCGGTGACGAGATCGAGTCCATCAGCGAAATCGACCCGTTGCGCGGCGTTGTTATCGACCGTCTGGAAAAAACCAGCATTTTCCCCGCCAGTCACTATGTGGCTACCCGCCCGACCCTGAAGCGCGCCATCAAGCAGATTCAGGATGAACTACAACAGCGTATCAGCTGGTTGCGCCAGCACAACAAGCTGGTGGAGGCGCAGCGTATCGAGCAGCGCACCATGTTTGATATCGAAGTGATGGAAGAGATGGGCTACTGCCAGGGGATAGAAAACTACTCGCGCTATATGGATGGCCGCCAGCCCGGCGAGCCCCCGGCGACGCTGTTCGATTATTTCCCCGCCGACGCGCTGCTGTTTATTGACGAGAGCCATGTCAGTGTCTCCCAGGTGGGAGCCATGTATCGCGGCGACCGTTCGCGTAAGGAAAATCTGGTGGAGTTCGGTTTCCGCCTGCCGTCGGCGCTGGATAACCGCCCCCTCACTTTTGCCGAATTTGAGGCCAAACAGCTGCAGACGGTCTATGTCTCCGCTACTCCAGCCGACTACGAGCTGGAGAAGGCGCAGGGGGTAGTAGTGGAGCAGATTGTCCGACCCACCGGCCTGGTCGATCCGCCCATCGAGGTGCGTCCGGCGACGGGACAGGTGGATGATCTGCTCCACGAGATTCGTGCCACCACCGCCCGGCAGGCGCGGGTGCTGGTTACCACCATGACGAAACGGATGGCGGAGGAACTGACCAGTTATCTGCACGATGCCGGTGTCAAGGTGCGCTATCTTCATTCTGATATCGACACCGTGGAGCGGATGGAGATTCTGCGTGCCTTGCGTCTGGGTGAGTTTGATGTGCTGGTGGGGATTAACCTGTTGCGAGAAGGGCTGGATCTGCCCGAGGTGGAACTGGTGGCGATCCTCGATGCCGACAAGGAGGGTTTTTTGCGCAGCACCCGCTCCCTGATTCAGACCTGCGGTCGCGCGGCGCGCAATGTTGATGGCCGTGTCATTATGTACGCCGATCGGCTGACCCGCTCCATGCAGGCGTGTATCGACGAAACGGAACGCCGCCGTCGGCAGCAGTTGGAGTACAATCGGCGGCACGGTATTGTGCCGCAATCGGTGACCAAATCCATGCGCACCATCCTGGAAGATCTTAAAGGGGTGGCCGATGAAACTGTGCAGGTGGCCGAGGAGCTGGCGCAATGGCACGATCCGCGCCAGTTGCGCCGCAAGATTGAGGAAACCCGTGCCGCCATGCTGACGGCGGCGGGTAAGTTAGAGTTTGAACAGGCGGCACAGTTGCGCGATGAGGTGCTGCGGCTGGAAAAGCTGGAACTGGGACTGGCCGATGCATCGGCACGGTAAATATTATTCAGGAGAAATATGATGGCACATTACGGTTTTATCGGTATCGGCATTATGGGCGGTGCCATGGCCGCCAACTTGCTGGCGGCAGGGCATGAGCTTACGGTTTACAACCGCGACGCCTCCAAGTGCGCGCCGCTGGTGGCAAGCGGCGCCAGCCAGGTGAGTACGCCGCTGGAGGTGGTGGCAGCGGCACAGATCACTTTCTGCATGGTATCCGATCCTGATGCGGCTCTGGCGGTGTGTTTTTCGCCCCACGGTGTAATTCAGGCTGTCGGTCCCGGTAAAAGCTATGTCGATATGACGACGATAGATCCGGTCACGGCGGAAAAGATTGCCATTTCGGTGCAGGCGCGCGGCGGCCAGTATCTTGAAGCGCCGGTATCCGGTTCATTGCCCCAGGCGCGTGCCGGTGAGTTGGTGATTATGGCAGCTGGCGACGAAGCGTTGTGGCAGGCGGTGCAGCCAGCTTTTGCCGTGATGGGGAAAAAGAGTGTCTATTTAGGTGAGGTGGGACGTGCCGCCGCCATGAAATTGGCACTGAATATGATAATGGGTACCATGACCGCCGCTTTGGGCGAAGGGCTGGCATTGCTGGAAAAGTGTGCCATCGACAAGGGGGAGTTTATTGAAGTATTGGCCGCCGGTGCCTTGGCCAGCCCACTGTTCAGCGCTAAAGGTGCGGCTATTGCTGCCGGTGATTTTTCGGTTAAATTCCCCCTGGAGCATCAACAAAAAGATCTGCGCCTGGCCTTGCAACTCGGCGATAGCCACCACCAGCCTCTGCCTGTGGCCGCCAGCGCCAACGAACAGTACAAACGCGCCCTTGCCGCCGGTCTGGGGCGCGAAGATATGTGCGCGGTGGCCAAGGTGAAATAACCGCTGCGTAGTTGGCCAGTAAAAAAGCCCCCCGCGAATAAACTCGCGGGGGGCTTTTTGTTTTGCTTTGTGGGCGCTGGATTAGCCGCCGAAATCGTCAAACATGATGTTTTCACGCTCAACACCCTGCTCAAGCAGCATGTTGGTAACAGCGGTGGCCATCATTGGGGGACCGCACATGTAGTATTCGCAGTCTTCCGGTGCCTCGTGATCCTTGATGTATTCATCGTAGAGTACCTGGTGGATGAAGCCGGTCAGACCGGTCCAGTTATCTTCAGGCTGCGGATCGGAGAGGGCGATATGCCAGGAGAAGTTGGGGAACTTCTTCTCCAGTTCGTTGAACTCGTCCACGTAGAACATCTCTTTCAAGCTGCGCGCGCCGTACCAGTAGGTGATCTTGCGCTTGGTGTTCAGGCGCAGCAACTGATCGAGGATGTGGGAGCGCATGGGAGCCATACCGGCGCCACCGCCGATGAAGACCATTTCGGCATCGGTATCGCGGGCAAAGAACTCGCCGTAGGGGCCGGAAATGGTAACCTTGTCGCCCGGCTTGAGGTTGAAGATGAATGAGGACATTTGTCCCGGAGGTGCGTCCGGCGCGTTGGGCGGCGGCGGACATACGCGCACGTTGAGCATGATGATCCCCTTCTCCAGCGGGTAGTTAGCCATGGAGTAGGCGCGCACGATGGGCTCGGTAACCACAGACTTGTAGCGCCACAGATCGAATTTGTCCCAGTCGGCACGGTATTCCTCTTCGATGTCGAAATCGGAGTAGGACAGCTCGTGGGGCGGTGCTTCGATCTGGATGTAGCCGCCGGCGCGAAAATCGCAGTTTTCCCCTTCGGGGAGTTCCACCACCAGTTCTTTGATGAAGGTAGCTTTACCGTCGTTGGAGCGCACGGTGCATTCCCACTTTTTGATGTCGAAGATCTCGGCGGGGATGCGCAGTTTCATATCCTGCTTTACCCCTACTTGGCAGGCCAGGCGGGTGCCTTCGCGTGCCTGGCGTTTGTTGATGAAACCGGTCTCGGTGGGGAGAATATCGCCACCACCTTCCAGTACCTTGATTTTACACTGACCGCAGCTGCCGCCGCCGCCGCAGGCGGAAGGGATAAAGATTCCCTGATCAGCCAGCGCACCCAACAGTTTGCCACCTGGTTTGGTGGTAATGGTCAGGTCGGGATTGTCGTTGATCTCAAATTTGATATCGCCACTGGGTACCAGGCTCTTGCGGGCTACGAGAATAACCGCAACCAGCACGAGGATAACCCCGGTAAACATGACGCTTCCAGCTATTACTAAGCTCATAGTTTAATCCTTTACTTGGGTGTTAGCCGCGTTAGAACTGCAGACCTGAAAATGCCTTGAACGACATGGCTACCAGGCCGACGATGAGGAAAGTTATTCCCACTCCACGCAAACCTTTGGGCACATCGCTGTAAGTCAGTTTTTCACGAATACCGGCCAGCATGGTGATTGCCAGGGCAAAACCAACGCCGACACCGACGCCGTAAACGGTACTTTCCACAATGTTGTAATCGCGCTCAACCATGAACAGCGAGGCACCGAGTACGGCGCAGTTTACCGTGATCAGTGGCAGGAAAATACCTAGGGCGTTGTACAGAACCGGTACGTACTTGTCCAGAGCCATCTCCAGAATCTGCACGATAGCGGCAATAACCGCGATGTAGCAGATCAGGCCGAGAAAACTCAGATCCAGTTCCGGATAACCGGCCCAGGCCAGAGCGCCCTTTTTCAGCAGCAGATTGTAAAGAATGTTGTTAACAGGAACGGTGATAAACTCTACAGCCACAACGGCAACGCCCAGCATGAACGCCGTCTCAACTTTTTTGGACAGCGCGATGAAGGTACACATCCCCAGGAAGAACGTCAGGGCAATGTTGTCGATGAAGACTGAATTGAAGAAAATTGTAAAATAGTGTGCCATTACGTCTATTCCTATTCTTGGAGTTCAGGCTTCCAGGTGCGCAGCCCCCAGATAATAAAGCCGATGAGGAAAAAGGCGCTGGGCGCCAGCAGCAGCAGGCCGTTGGTTACATACCAGCCGCCGTTGCTTACCGGATTAAGAATGGTAAGGCCGAACAGCTTGCCGGAACCGAACAGCTCGCGCACAAAACCGACAGACATCAAAATGATGCCGTAGCCGAGGCCGTTGCCGATACCGTCCATGAAACTTTCGTAAACCGGATTTTTCATGGCGTAGGCTTCGGCACGCCCCATAACAATACAGTTGGTGATGATCAGGCCGACGTAAACCGACAGCGCTTTACTCATTTCGTAGGCGTAGGCCTTGAGCATCTGGTCGATGATGATAACCAGCGTGGCGATAACCGTCATCTGCACGATGATACGGATGCTGCTGGGAATGTGTTTACGAATAGCGCTGATGGCGGCATTGGAGAAGCCGGTAACCAGAGTAACCGCAATGGTCATGGTCAGCGCCGTGGACATTTTGTTGGTAACCGCCAGAGCCGAACAGATACCCAGAATCTGTAGTGCGATCGGGTTGTTGTCAATCAACGGCCCCATTAATGCGTCTTTTGCTTTAGACATATCTACCCCTTCTTAGCTTTCAGGTTGGCGAGAAACTTGCCATAACCGTTTTTACCGAACCAGTAGCGGACGATCTGTTTGACCTTGCCGCTGGTAACGGTGGCCCCAGCCAAGCCGTCGATCGTGTTGACTGCGTCGGCAGCGTCCGCCTTGTACTTGCCGTTTTTGACCACCTTGATGGCCAGCTCGCCGGAGTCGTTATAGATTTTCTTGCCTGGCCATTGACCACGCCACTTGGGATTGTCAACCTCGCCACCGAGACCAGGAGTCTCAGCATGTTGGTAGAAAATGAAACCCTTAACGGTGTTGTAGTCGTTGGCGATGGAGATATAACCGTACATGGGACCCCACATACCGGCACCGCGGATGGGCAGAATCAGGCTGCCGTCTTTGGTGACGTATATCTTGGCATATTTGGCGCGGGTGCCGATGCCGGCGATATCAGCCGCAGCAGGTATTTTGACCGACATGGCCGGGTCTTCCACCGCTTTTTTCTGATCGTATTTTTCTACGTCAACAGCGTCGGTGTATTCACCTTTGTCGAGGTCGACGATCTTTGCCTCAACATTGGAGGTAAACAGTTCATTTACGTCGCCGCCATCTTCGATGGCCTGTTCAAAACCACCGGCGATGAGGACGGTTTTACGGATTTCGAGTTGCTTGTTATATGCTTCCCTGTCGATGCGCACCAATGCCGCCGCACATACCAGCACAGAGCAGACTACGCACAGCAGGAAAGCGACCAGAAATGTTTTGAGTGTTGAATCATTAGACATGGCGCAATTTCCTTTTCTTGATATGTGCGTTTATAACTACGCGGTCGATCAGAGGAGCGAGAACGCTGCCGAACAGAATAACCATGCCGGCGCTTTCAGGCATCATGGGGTTGAAGACACGCACGGTAACAACAAGAATACCGATCAGCAAACCATAGAACCACTGTCCCTTTATGGTCAGGGCACTGGCGGAGTGATCGGTGGCTAGGAACACTGTGCCGAAGGCCAGACCGCCCAGCACCAGGTGCCATGCCGGACTCATGGCATTGGGATCGAACAGGCACAGCAGCGATGACAGGCCTACCACGCCGATAACGATGGCGGCAATGATGCGCCAGGCGGCAATGCCGGTGATAATCAGCACAACGGCGCCGAGCAGGCAGGCCAGAGCGGAAGTCTCACCCAATGTTCCAGGAATGGTACCGAGGAAGGCCGACTGCCAGGTGACTCCCTGAGCCGCCAGGCTGGGCATCCCCTCTTTCAGTGCCATGGTCAGCGGGGTGGCGCCGGTGTAGCCGTCTACGGCAGTCCACACGGCAGTGCCGGACATGGAGGCGGGATAGGCCATGTAGAGGAACATCCACGCTACCAGTGCCGGGCTGAGGAAGTTCATGCCGATACCCCCGTAGACCTCGCGGCCGAGAACCACGCCGAAGGAGGTGGCCAGCGCCACCTGCCACAGAGGGATGGTGGGGGGCATGAGCAGGGTGATCAGCAGTGCCGTTACCAGAAATCCGGCATCGATGTTTTTCTTGCGCATGGCGGCAAATACCACCACCCAGATCCCCTGCACAATCAGCGTTGTGAGGAAAATGGGCAGGCAGATGCCGAGACCGGTCATCAGGTTGTCAAACAGTGAGGTGCAGTCGCTGAGCATGGGCAGACTGGTGATACTGCCAGCGGCGAGCATCTGGTTCAGGGTCAGGTTTTCCTGATAACCACTGTTCCACAGAGCCATCATGATGCAGGGCAGCAGAGCGAGAACAATGATGCTCATTACCCGCTTGTGGTTAATGCTGTCACGCACATGGGTAGCGCCGGTGGTGGAATCACCGGGCGAGTAAATGGTTGTATCTATCGCTTCGTACAGGGCGGAGTACTTCTCCCACTTACCACCCTTGTCAAAGTGAGGTTTCATTTCGTCGAGTAGTTTCACGGCAGTTATCCCTCTTTCTCAATGGTGGTGAGTACGTCACGCAGCATGATGCCGTAGTCGTTTTTACCGGAACATACATAGGTGCACAGAGCCAGATCCTCTTCGGCCAGCTCCATGCAACCCAGAGCCTGGGCCTGATCGGTATCGCCGGCGGCGATGCTGCGCAGCAGATAGTTGGGCAGCATATCCAGAGGCATAACCTTTTCAAACGAACCGATGGCGAGAATATTACCCTTGCGTCCGTACTGACGGGTGTTCATGGGGGCGGTGGGGCCGCCGGTGAACGCCGACAGGAACACTTTTTTGATGGAATATTTGTCTGCGCCGGCCTGAAGCGACATGAACAGCTCGCGCTCCTGTTTTTCCGGTAGCACCGACACCTGCAGATGGAAGCGACCCAGGTAGGCAAGAGGTCCGGCAGCGTTGGTGCCATGCAGTACCGAGCCAGAGACCACACGCTGAGACCCGCCCTCAATTTCATTGGCGGTGATATCTTCAAGGCTGGCCCCCAGACGGGTGCGCAGCAGACGTGGTTGTTTAACGCTGGGACCACCCAGGGCGATAATGCGTTCCACCGGCAGCTTGCCGCTGGTGAACAGTTTGCCGTAGGCGATTACGTCCTGATAGTTGATGTACCATACCATCTTCTCTTCGTTGACCGGATCAAGAAAATGGATATGGGTACCGGCCAGACCGGCGGGATGAGGACCGTCAAACTCGGCAAACTCAACACCCTCAACTTCGGTGAGAACCACGTTGGGCTTGGTGCATACATACACGCTGCCCTCGGTGAGACGGGTAAGCACCTTGAGACCGTTGGTGAAGGCTTCTTCCTCCATCTTGATAATCAGCTCCGCTTTGGCTGCCAGAGGATTGGTATCCATGGCGGTGACAAAAATAGAGCGGGGAGCGCTGTCGATGGCGGGAGTTTTACAGTAAGGCCGGGTGCGCAGAGCAGTCCACATGCCGGAGTTGACCAGGTTGTTGACCACTTTATCGCGGGGGATGGTTGCCAATTTGTCGGCCTTGTAGGAATCGAAGGCCACTGCGGCGTCGCCGTTGAGTTCGATAACAACCGATTGCAGGGCGCGGCGTTCGCCCCGGTTGATTGCCACTACTTTACCGCAGCCGGGGGAAGTGAACTTGACTCCCTCGATTTTCTTGTCGGTAAAGAGCTGTTGACCAAGTTTAACCTGGTCACCCACTTTTACGCTCATGCTCGGCTTCATGCCGACATAGTCTGGGCCGAGTATGGCGACGGTCTTTACTGCCGGACCGTCATAAACCCGTTGTTCAGGACTACCGCTGATGGGTAGATCCAAGCCCTTGGTGATTTTGATCATTTTCAATGCACTTTCTAAAAAGGGTTGAGAATCAATCCATATTCAACTTTGCACACTGGGGTGAGTGCGCGCTACCTGTTCCAGCGTGGTGCAAAATGGACGGAGTTGATTGTGTCCATGACAACACCGGATGGATCCGCTCTGGCTGTGGGAAACTTCATTTTAATACCTCCTCTTAAAGCATCAAATTGCCGGTTTACAGACTGATTGCCGAAAAACGGCGCAACACGATAACACGGGGAGTAAACTCTCGTTTACTCGCGTAATTGCAGCTTGTATATTGTATACAATCATAATATGCGCAACTGCTAGTTTTACGCTGTAATGCGCGTGCGTGTCAATAGCGGATGATGAAAAACGGGCATAAGTTTGCGCTTTTTTATCCGGCAGATGGATAGATGGCGGCAACAGTGTGTACAGCAACAGCGTATGTGATTTGCGAAGACTGTGGACTGGAAGGGGGGGCGGCTTGAATTATGTCGCCTGGATGACGGCGCTATTCGTCTGGATTGTCCGATCCCAACTGCTGGTTCATCTGGGCGATGAAGGCGCGTAGACTGAACAGATCGGAAACCTTTAGAGTGGTAAATTGCATACCAAATCCGGCTGGAATCTCTGGTCGGGTGGGGTTTTCAAGCTGGTTCAGCCAGGTAACTATTCCTTGGCAAACGATAGGCTGATCCGCAGTAGGAACGTCGATCTGGATGTGCATCTCGTCATCAATGTTTGGCAGCTGTTCCGTTGCGATAAAAACACCGCCGGTGCTTAGATTGAAGGCGCAAGCGGTGCGCAGGTCTGTCGGGTTTGTGCCAAAATGGATGAGCAGGCTGGTCTGCAGACGTGGAAAGGCGCGATGTTTCAGTCCCAGCGCCTTGCGCGCCGCAGCCAGAAACAGATGTGTGCTTACCGGGGTAAACAGTACGTCGTCGGGGCGTTCGTGCTGTACATGGTTCAGTTCCGCCAGTTTACTGCTGTCTACCACGGCGATAACCGGT
>JAMOOS010000063.1 GCA_027065245.1 Desulfuromonadaceae bacterium
GGGAATAGTCAACAGATGACGCAGACGGGTAGCCGCCACGCTGGCGATAAAGGTGAGCACCAGCGCCAGATGCAACCACCACAGGCCACGGTGCCAATCGGCGGCGGCAGCGGCGCTCTGGGCGGAAAACAGCGGCGTTACCAGATAGCCGACGGGAGAAAATATCGCTATATTCCCATGGGCGGTAATACCTTTGGCGACCATTCGTGCCGCTTCCAGCATAAAACCGCTGCCGATAATGCCCAGCAACAGGGCATACAGCAACACGTCGCCAGCGGTAATGCTCATCTCTTCGCGCCGCCACACAAAACGGCGCAGTGCCAGTGCGGTAAGCGCCAGTGCCGCCAGGGCACCGGCAATGTCCAGAACCAGAGAAAATCCCAGATAAAACCAGCCGTTGAGAAAACGCCAACCCCACAGCGGCGCGGTTATATCGGCCTGGACAAACACCAGAACCGTACCCAGCCCAAGTGTGACAAAACTGTAAAACAGCAGCGCATGGACCCGGCCATAGCCGGTTGTCATCACCTTTTGCTGGCTTAGCACCAACCGCAGCGCTGCAAACAAACGCTCACGCAACGCGTCGCCGCGCGCTAACGGACCACCGCGCCGGTAAATCGCCAGCCGCCGCCACACACTCCAGGCCAGCAGCGCCAATGCCAGCGCACTGAGCAGGTACATGGGCAGCGTCACCGCGTGACCGACATTCCAGTAGATCTCTCTTCCTACCTGCATCACCACCTCCAAGCGCCGCCGCAGCTACTGATTAAGCAGCAGCCTGGCAATGATCAGGCGCTGGATTTCGTTGGTTCCTTCGTAAATCTCGGTGATGCGGGCATCGCGATACATCCGCTCCACTTCGTAGTCGCAGATAAAACCGTAACCGCCGTGAATTTGAATCGCCTGGCTGCATACCCAGGTGGCGCATTCAGAGGCGCTCATTTTGCACAGCGCCGACTGCAGCGTGTAGTTCTTGCCGCTTTGTTTAAGCATCGCCGCCTTGTAGGTGATGAGCTTGCTCGCTTCGATGCGGGCATACATATCGGCCAGTTTGAACTGGATGGCCTGCATATCGCCAATCCGCTTGCCGAACTGGCGCCGCTCGCCGGCGTAGGCTACAGCACGCTCAAAAGCGCCCTCGGCCAGCCCCAACGCCTGGGCGGCAATACCGATCCGTCCACCGTTAAGGGTTTCCATGGCAATGTTAAAGCCCTGCCCCTCCTCGCCGAGGAGGTTATCCACCGGCAGACGCAGATCGTCAAAGGCAAACGCAGTGGTATAGCTGCCGCGAATCCCCATCTTGTTTTCGTTTTTAAGGATGGTGATACCCGCTGAGTTCAAATCGACAATAAACGCCGTTACCCCTTTGTGTTTAAGGCTTTTATCTCTGGTGGCAAACAAAATACCGGTACCGTTGCAGGCACCGTTGGTGATAAACATCTTGCCGCCGTTGATGACAAATTCATCGCCGTCGCGGCGGTAGCTGGTGGACAGCGCCGCCACATCACTGCCGGCATCTGGTTCCGTCAGCATAAAACAGCCGATTTTTTCGCCACTGGCCAAAGCGGGCAGAAAGCGCTGTTTCTGCTCTTCGCTGCCATAGCGCAAAATGGGATCGCAGGCCAGGGAGGTGTGAGCGGAGATCATCACCCCACTGGAACCGCACGCCTTGGAAACCTCCTCCACCACCAGCACATAAGAAAGGATATCCAGCCCGGCACCACCGTACTGTTCCGGTATATAACTGCCGAGCATTCCCATGGCGCCCATCTGGGCAAACAGCTCTTGGGGAATCTCATGTTCTTCATCAATTTTCATCGCTATCGGCTTGATTTCATTGGCAACAAAATCGCTTAAACTGTCACGCAACACTTTGTGGTCATCGCTTAATTCAAATAACATTACATCCTCCGACATAAAATTTATCGCCCGCAGAAACAGGCTTGACGTTTTTCACTAAAAGCGCTCATCCCCTCTTTCTGGTCGGCGCTGGAAAACAACACCCCGAACAGCGCCGCCTCGTAACGCAGACCGTTATCGCTGTCCATCTCCAGACCGTTATTGATGGCGTCCTTGGCATAGCCAACCGCCAGTGACGAGTTGGCGGCAATGCGTCCGGCCAGTTGCCGCACAGCTGGCAGCAGTTCGTCGGCGGGGCACACTTTGTTGACAATCCCCCACGCCAGAGCCTGTTCGGCGTCTATCATGGCGGCGCTGAACACCAGCTCGCGCGCTCGCGCGACACCGATAAGCCGCGCCAGTTTTTGCGTGCCGCCAAAACCGGGAATAATTCCCAGTCCCACTTCAGGAAAACCCAGTCTGGCGGTGGCGGCGGCATAGATAAAATCGCACGCCAGCGCCAGTTCCAACCCACCACCGAGAGCAAAACCGTTTACCGCCGCGATTACCGGCTTGCCCAACGCACTGAGCCGACCAAGCACCTGCTGGCCACGCCGGGCGAACTGGTGCCCCTGACAACTGTCCATGGCCTGCATCTGGCGGATATCCGCACCGGCCACAAAAGCTTTGTCGCCGCTGCCGGTAACAATAAGTACTTTTACCGCTGCATCAGCAGCAACCACCTGCACCGCCTGTTCCAACTCCTCCAACACCGTCAGGTTGAGGGCGTTGAGGGCTTGGGGACGATTGACGGTTAGCTCGGCTACGCCGGACTGTTCATCTGTCGTTAGAATGATATGTTCCATCCCTGTTCCCCCTTTTTTAGTAGGTATAGAAACCGCGCCCGGATTTACGCCCGTAGTAACCGGCATTGACCATCTTCACCAGCAGCGGGCACGGGCGATATTTGGGATCTTTGAAGCCGTTGTAGAGCACCTCGGCGATGGCCAGCACCGTGTCCAGGCCGATAAAATCAGCCAGAGTCAGCGGGCCCATGGGCTGGTTGGTGCCCAGTTTCATCCCTTTGTCGATATCCTCGACGGACGCAACCCCTTCGTAAACGGCAAATACCGCTTCGTTGATCATGGGAATCAGCACCCGATTGACGATGAAGCCGGGATAATCCTGAGCCACCGCCATCTCCTTGCCCAGACGGCCAACCAGCGCGGCAATGGCGGCAAAGGTGTCGTCACTGGTGGCATGGCCGCGAATTACCTCCACCAGTTTCATCACCGGCACCGGATTCATAAAATGCATACCGATTACCTGCTGCGGACGACGCGTGGCTGAGGCGATGCGGGTAATGGGGATAGACGAGGTATTGGAAGCCAGAATGGCAGCGGCGGGGAGGATTTCATCCATACGTGAAAAAATCTCCAGTTTCAGCGCCTCATTTTCACTCACCGCTTCAATGGCCAAATCGCAATCGGCCAGGCTGTCCATATCAGTTACCGCAGTGATACGGGCAACAATTTCCGCCACCGCCGTCGCCGGAATAACCCCTTTATCCGCCTGACGCGTGAGATTTTTGCCGATGGTCGCCACCGCTTTATCCAGTTGCTCAGCGCTGATATCGTACAGCACCACCTCAAGTCCACTGGCCGCCAGCACATGAGCAATGCCGTTGCCCATCTGACCAGCACCGAGAACCGCCACTTTGTTCATAACAATCTCCTTTTTACGTTAAAACAAGCATAAAAATACCCGTAAGCCGTACATAACTACGGCCTGATAACAGATCAGACGCGCTCGAAAATCGCGGCAACGGCCTCGCCGCCCCCGATACATAACACCGCCAGGCCATAACGCTGGCGACGGCGATGCAGTTCACGCACCAAGGTAGCGGCCAGCCGGGCGCCACTGGCCCCCAGCGGATGACCGATGGATACCGCGCCACCGTTGACGTTCACCTTGTCCTCATCCAGCTTGAGAGCGTCAATAGCCAGCAGCGCCACAGCGGCAAACGCTTCGTTGATCTCAAACAGGGCTATTTCATCCAGACTGATACCGGCGCGCTCACACACCTTGCCAATGGCCTCCACCGGCGCTTCGGGAAAATAATCGGGCGCCAGACTGCTGGTAGCCGCCGCCACCAGGCGCGCCCGGACAGTAAGATTGTGTTGCTTGACTGCCTCCTCACCGGCCAGCAGGGCAAAGGCGGCGCCATCGCTGATAATGGAAGCATTGGCGGCGGTTATGCTGCCGTCTTTGGCAAACACCGGCCGCAGTTGGGTCATTTTATCCAGGTTGCATTTGAATGGCTCCTCATCCCGCGCCACCATCAGTTCCCCTTTTCTGCCAGCGGCCACAGCCACCAGTTCCTCGGCAAAAATCCCCTGCTCCACCGCTTGCTGAGCACGCTGATAAGAGCGACGAGCATAATCATCCTGACGTTCACGGCTGATATGGTTGCGCGCCACTGCCGCTTCGGCAATCACTCCCATATGGTTGCCGCTGTAGGGATCCTGCAAGCCGTCGGCAATCATCAGGTCCACCAGTTCACCGCCACCCAGTCGATAACCGGCCCGCGCCTGCGCCAGCAGATGCGGAGCCAGCGACATATTCTCCATTCCACCAGCAACCACCACGGCGGCATTACCCAGACGGATGGCATCAGCGGCCAGCATCATGGCCTTCAGGCCACTGCCGCACACCTTGTTGATGGTCATGGCGGCAACGCTGTCGGGCAGCCCGGCGTAACGCATGGCCTGCCGTGCCGGTGCCTGACCACAACCACCGCTGAGCACCTGACCGGCGATAACCTCGTCAACCGCCGCCGCATCCAGCCCACTGCGCTCCATCAATGCCTTGATTACCGTTGCCCCAAGTTTCGCTGCCGGAATCCGGCTCAACGCGCCGCCCAACGATCCAAACGGCGTCCGTAACGCCTCAACAACAAACACCTCTTGCATGACAATTACCCCCTTCTCACTCGATGTCTATTTAACGTAAACGTAAACCTATAGAAACAGAAAAACAAAAACCGGCCCAAGCTAACCCGCAGTTACGCGATAACAAACTCCCAGGCACAATAATATTCCTGTGGATGGGCATCAGGCGGGCAGCAGATGCAGCGGGTAACAATCCGCTCATCTACAGTACGGGCAAAACCGCTGTATTCCACCAGACCAACACTCTTGCAGGGAAAATCAGCCAGCCCCTTGCGCCGACGCGCCGCCTGCACCCGACAGTCGTTCATGCGAAACACCACGCGCTTGTCACTTTGCTCCACGCATTCCTGCACATTGAGACGGGCATACATCCGCTGCTCCAGACAGCGCACCAACGCCGCGATACCACCACCGGGAGCAATTCCCAGCCGTTTCATAATCCGCTGCGCCTCCAGTACGGTAAACTTTTCCCACGCCTCAGCATCGGCGGCTATGGCTGCCTCCATACCATAACGCCGTTCCATTGCCTGAAACCACAAACCATCATGAGCCAGCCAGTTTTTGGCATCGTCGATAATGCAGGCAATCAGTTCATCTTTGCTCATGTTCCGCAACACCTTAAGTCCGCTAACTTCAGCAGTTTCAGCCATTTCATCCTCCATATCATATCATTACGGCCCCGTGTCACTGTCCGTGCCATGTTATCACCACTTACGTGCATGTCAATATAAAATAAAACTCTATTTTATATTTACACAATTGCCATTGACATCTGATACAGATAGCGTCTGTCATCCTGAAGATCACTGATCGGCGCAACAGAAAAAACCACCGCTGCAATTTATCCGGATTAAGGCTCGACAAACGGCGGATAAACATATTACTCTCGCCGCGATATGATAATTTTTACCACCGGACAGGAAAGATAATGGCAGAAGAAGAGGAACTGAAATCCATTGGCGAAGTCGCTAAAGAACTGGGGATAACCACCAGGACGCTAAGGTTCTGGGACGAGGTGGGCATCATCGAGGCATCACCACGCTCCAGCGGCAGCAACCGCTTTTTTACTCCGTACATGGTGCGCCGCATCAAGTTCATCATCAAACTCAAGGAACTGGGGCTGTCGATCAAAGAGATGCAGCATTTGTACGAGTACTACGGCCAGGCCAAGCGCACCGACAAGATGATCCCGCAACTGGTTACCCTGCTGGATGAACACGTGAAACAGATTGATGCTAAAATTGAAAAATTATCCTCGCTTCGCGAAGATATAGTCACCTACCGTGAACATATAAAACAGCGGGCGGCCAACATGAATATTACTACCGACAACCGGATGGAGCAGGGTTTCTGACAGCAAGTTTGCGGTTGATTTCCGCGCCGTTATGCGCTATACACAATCTCCACGCGCAATTGGCTCAGCTGGATAGAGCGTCGGCCTCCGGAGCCGAAGGTCGCAGGTTCGAATCCTGCATTGCGCGCCATACGCAAATAACATATGCAACATACAAACAAAAAGCCCTTGATTTTTCAGGGGCTTTTTGTTTTTTGCAGTATTGCAGAAACATGGACAACAGTCGAATCCAGCCAATTACTCCACCGTCTCCAACGCAAACCCGGTCATCTTTTGCCACAATGCTGACAAATATCTTGATTAAGGTACAACTGTCGGGCTATAAATAGTGGCCCTGCCGCTGCGGCAGGGAATCGGCCCCGTAGCTCAGCTGGATAGAGCGGTCGCCTCCTAAGCGATAGGCCACAGGTTCGACTCCTGTCGGGGCCGCCAGTTCATCACGCAAAAGCACCCGTAGCCTGAGGCAGCGGGTGCTTTTTTAAAAATGGATCAAGCTGAACACTTTGCCATCCGGCAGCCGTTTACGCCCGTCGAGAAAATCCAGCTCTACCAGAAACGCGCACTCGATAATTTCCGCTTGCAGTTCGTTAACGAGTTCCACCACCGCAGAGACAGTGCCGCCGGTGGCGAGCAGATCATCGACAATCAATACCCGTTCCCCGGCGCAAAGGGCATCGGCGTGAATTTCGAGAGTATCACTGCCGTATTCCAGTTGATAGCTCTTGGCAATGGTCTGTGCCGGCAGTTTACCTGGTTTGCGCACCAGGGCGATGCCCACCCCCAGCTTGTATGCCAGCGCCGCGCCAAGGATAAAACCACGCGCGTCGACACCGACAATCTTGTCGATATTTTTATCCAGATAGCGATGGGAAATCAGGTCAATCATACGCTGGAAATTTTTGCCATCCTGCAACAGGGTGGTAATATCCTTGAATACAATTCCCTTCTTGGGAAAATCGGGCACATCGCGAATAATCTGTTTGAGTTCTTCCACTGCCTTAACCTCCTTGGATGCGGGCAGGCTGAACGTCCTGCCATCTGCGAATGCTGAATGCTGAACGCCCAAGAACATAGCCTAACTGCGCCTGACTGTCCACCGCCACAGCGAGAATGGCGCCGACGATGATTTTGTCATTTTTTTGTCTTGACCTGAAGATAGTTATTCTTTACTATCGCCACACTTTTAAGCGCCCATCGTCTAGCCTGGCCTAGGACACCGCCCTTTCACGGCGGCGACAGGGGTTCGAATCCCCTTGGGCGTACCATTCAAATTAAACTCTTGTGCTGGCCTGCAGCAGAAGGTTACAGTTAAAAGCGGAACCGCCGGTGTGTGGTTGCGCTTTTTTTGTCGCCGCCCGTTCAGGTCAAGTGTCAAGTTTATATGTCGTTTATGGAGAACACAGCTATGCGTTACATAAGTACTCGCGGTCAGGTGGATAATATCTCGTTCAAAGATGCGGTAATGATGGGGCTGGCCACCGACGGCGGCCTGCTGCTGCCGGAGAAGATTCCGCTAATCGACGCGCAACAACTCGACGCCTTTGCCAGCATGAGCTACGCGCAGATAGCCTTTGCGATCATCTCCCGTTTTACCGGCGACGATTTCCCCGCCGCCGAACTGCGCGCCATCATTGAGCGCTCCTACGCCAGTTTCACCCACGCGCAAGTTACGCCGGTGGTGGCAAAAGACGGCATCCACATTCTCGAGCTGTTCCATGGCCCCACCCTGGCGTTCAAGGATGTAGCTCTGCAACTGCTGGGCAACCTGTTTGAATATCTGCTGGCCGAACGCGACAGCAAAATGAATATTCTCGGCGCCACCTCCGGCGATACCGGCAGCGCCGCCATCTACGGCGTGCGTGGCAAGGAGCGCATCAACATCTTTATCATGCATCCCCACGGCAAGGTATCGCCGATTCAGGAGATGCAGATGACCACCGTTACCGATGCCAATGTATTCAATCTGGCGATAAGGGGAACTTTTGACGACGGTCAGCGGATTATCAAAGAGGTGTTCGGTGATCTGGAATTTAAAGAACGCTATCACCTGGGAGCGATAAACTCCATCAACTTCGCCCGGGTACTGGCGCAGATTGTCTACTATTTTTACGCTTTCAGCCGCGTCTGCGGCAGCAGCGACAAGCAGATAGATTTTGCCGTACCGACCGGCAACTTCGGCGATATTTTTGCCGGATATCTGGCTAAACAGATGGGGCTGCCCATTGGCCGCCTGGTGCTGGCCACCAACGAAAACAACATCCTCGAACGCTTTGTCAACGCTGGCGACTATTCTGTCGGCGCGGTGGTGGAAACCCTGTCGCCCTCCATGGATATTCAGATCGCCAGTAATTTTGAGCGCTATCTGTTCTACCTGCTCGACCGTGACAGCACTAGGCTGAGGCGGACAATGGACGAGTTTGCGGTAACCCACCGCCTTGATTTCTCCACTGCCATCCGCCAGCGCATAGGCGATGATTTTGTCGCCATGTGTGTGGATACGCAACATACCCTGGCGCAGATGCGCGATTTCCATTCTTCGTGCGGCTACGTTCTCGACCCCCACACCGCCGTGGGAGTACACGCTGGCAAACATTTCCAGCGCGATGGTGTTCCCATGGTATGCCTGGCCACAGCACACCCGGCTAAATTTGCCGCTGCGGTTGAGCAGGCCATCGGCCAGCCGCCGCAGCAACCACAGTCGCTACAGGGCATCGAACAGCGCCCGCGCCGCTGCCAACTGGTAGATGCCGATACTACCATCATCAAAAACTATCTGGCCGAAAACGCCATATAATTCGTTTCCGCAGGCAACAGAGATTGTTAACCGTAACGAAAAATGGAAACCATGCGGACAATAATTGTCATTATTCTGGCAGCAGCGATTCTGTTTCTGACCTGGCTCAACTACTCCGGCAGCGATAAACCGGCGCCAGCAGTCCGCCACCTTGTTGCCACCAAAAAGACCGCCGTGCCACCGGCTCACTCTACCGCCACTACAGCGAGGCCGCTTGATTTGAGTATCAGCAGCGCCACACTGGCCGGGATAAACGAGCGCAACGAGCTGCATACCAAAGAGCAAAAAAAGGGGAAAACAACGGCAAGCAACAGCAAAGGTGTCGATATCAGTCCAAAATTACTCTTTAACGACAAGGCAGAAAAAACCACCGAGATGGTCAATGGCGCCGAGATAAACATAAAAGTGCCTTTTGACTGACACCTGCGCCAAAACACCGCCATCACAACCATGTTTTTGTGCTATTTAACTGCGTCATCACTTTTGTCGTCAGACACAGCGGGGCACAGCACGGCGATGTCGGGCGCAATTATGCTATTTCGGTGATTTTCAACCAGATAAAGTAGGTAACGTCGCGCGCAGAAACATTTGGCACGCCAAATGCATGTTAATCATCGCAAGAGTTACAAAGCAACACGTTCCAACCATCCTCATTTAAGCCTCGGTGCTCTCCTCCTTAGCCCGAGGCTATTTTTTTGCCAGATGACCGAACACCACGCCGTCGCCGCAGGCATCGACAACAACCCGATGACACCTGCCGCCTGTGATATCGCCGTTACGCACCTGCACCGTCAAATACTCAGCGCTGACACCGCGCCAGCCAGCGGCGCCTGGGTGGTTGGCAAACACCACCTCAACGCAGGTGCCAATGCGGCTAAACGCATAGGTCTGCCACTTGTGCGCCGCTATTTTGCGTAACTGTGCCGCTCTCTGCCGGGCCGTCCGACCATCTATCTGGCCGGGCATGGCAGCGGCGGCGGTGCCGCTGCGCCGACTGTAGGGAAACACGTGGGCATAGCTGATGGGCAGTTGCTCCAGCATGTGTACCGTATCGCTATGCTCGGCGGCACTCTCGCCGGGAAAGGCACAGATTACATCAATACCGATGGCGCAGGCCGGACGACGAGCGGCTATCTCTTCCACCAGGCGGATAAACTCGCCACCGGTATAATGACGGTTCATGCGGCGCAGCACACTGTCGCTGCCAGATTGCAATGGAATATGCACATGAGGGCAGAGGCGCGGCTGCGCGGCAATAATATCGAGCAGTTCGTCGTCAAACTCCTGCGGTTCCACCGAACCGAGACGGATACGCCCCACAGCGGTATGCTGCAACAGAATGGTAACCAACCGCGCCAGCGACAGCGGTTCAGGCAGATCGCGGCCATACTGGCCGATGTGGATACCGGTAAGGACAATCTCATAATAGCCCGCCTTCACCAGCCGCTCCACCTGCGCTACCACCTCTTGCGGCGGCACCGAGCGACTGCGCCCGCGCGCATAGGGGATAATACAGTAGGAACAAAAAGAGTTGCAGCCGGTCTGAATCTGCACAAAGGCGCGGCTGTGCTCGGCAAAAGCGTTGATAGACAGTGGCGGACAGTGGCGGGCGGCGGCAATATCTCCCACCTGCACTGCTGCGCCACCGGTGGTGACAATGGTATCGAGGCGGGCTTTCTCCATATTGCCGAACACGCATTCCACCCCCGGCAGCTGGACCAGTTGCCGAGGCTGCAACTGGGCATAGCAGCCGGTCACCAGTATCCGGCAGGACGGATTACAGCGTCGGGCCCGACGTATCAGCTTGCGCGACTGCGCATCGCTGGCGGCGGTAACGGTGCAGGTATTAACCACCACCAGATCCGCTCCGTGCTCAAAAGGGCACAGGCTATAACCGAGACGCCGCAGCGTTTCCTCCATGGCCGCCGACTCAAACTGGTTGGCCTTGCACCCCAAGGTTACCACGCAGGCGCTTTTCACTCGATCCAGCCTCCCCCCACAACCATATCGTCGCGATAAAATACCGCCGCCTGCCCCGGCGTAATACCACTTTGCGGCTGGTCGAACTCCACCACCAGCCGTTCCGTCTCGACCATCTCCAAACGCGCCGGTGCCGGTTGATGGCGATAACGGATACGGCAATCCACCCTGGTCGGCATCTTGTCCCACGGCAGTGCCGTAATCACCCGGCCCACCGTCATCTGCCGCCGCAACAAGTGTTCCTTCTCCCCCACCACCACGCGTGCCGCAGCGCTGTCTATAGCGACAACATACAGGGGCTGATGCCAGGCGATGCCAAGACCGCGCCGCTGACCGATGGTAAAACGATAACAACCGCTGTGCCGTCCCAGCACCCGGCCATCAACATGGACAATTTCACCGGCCGGTTGCGCCTGAAGCCGCTGCCGGAGAAACGCGCCGTAATCGTTGGCGGGGATAAAACAGATATCCTGACTTTCGTCACTATGCCGTGCCGTAAGGTGATGCTGTCGCGCCAGTTGCTGCACCTGCCCCTTGTCCATCTCTCCTAAAGGCAGCAATACCCGACTGATATCCAGTCCGCACAGGGGAAACATAAAATAGCTCTGATCTTTGCGCACATCGCGACCGCGTGCCAGCAGCTTCCGTTCCGCAGCGTTGACAATGCGAGCGTAATGGCCGCTGGCAAGATAATCGACTCCCAGCCGCGGTAGCTGTTCAAGCAGATAACCGAATTTGAAGTGCTGATTGCAATCGACGCACGGGTTAGGCGTAAAACCGCGCTGATAAGCGTCACAAAACGGCGCGACAACCTGCCTGTCGAACTCGGCGCGACAATCGAAACAATGGAAATCCAGCCCCAGTTCGGCAGCCACAGCAGCGGCGCCCGCACCGTCGTCAGCGGCGCACAGCAGCATGTGTGCAGCAACAACCTCGTACCCTTGCTGCTGCAACAGCAGAGCCGCTACGGCGGAATCGACCCCGCCACTGAGCGCCACCAGTACCCGTCCGGCGCCCTGCCGCCGACCGATACCCATCAGTGATGATCTTCCTCTATAGCGCACTCGACATAAGTATCGCACTCAATGCCATTAAAATCCATCAACATGGGACTCATGGCACGCAATCTGGCAACAACATCGGCAAACACCGCCACCACTTCATCCACTTCAGCAGCAGTGTTGTGCCGCCCCAGGCTGAAGCGGATACTCGACTGCAATAGGTCGTCCTTAACCCCCATGGCACGCAGCACATGAGAAGCGCCTTCGCTACCGGAACTGCAGGCGGAACCGGACGAAGCGGCTATGCCATGCATATCCAGATGCAGCAGCAGCCCTTCCCCCTCGACAAAGGCCACGCTGATATTGAGGGTTCCCGGCAAGCGCTGTTCGGGATGGCCGTTGACTTGCACATGCTCCACCCGCTGCGTAATTCCCTGCTGCAGCCGATCACGCAGGGCGGCCAGGGTATCCGCATCTTCAGCCAGGCGCGTACGCGCCAGACGGCAGGCAACGCCTAAACCGACAATACCGGGTACATTATGGGTGCCGGCACGCAGACCATACTCTTGATGACCACCGTGAATGTGCGGGCACAATTCCAGCCCCCGCCGCACATACAAGGCACCAATCCCTTTAGGCGCGCCAATTTTATGACCGGAAATGGTAAGAAGATCAACCCCGGCGGCATTAACGTCAAGCGCCAGTTTTCCCGCCGCCTGTACTGCATCGCAATGAAAACGCACTCCGTAACGGCTGGCAATTTCACCAATTTCGGCAATCGGGAATATGGTGCCGGTCTCATTGTTTGCCCACATGACACTGATAAGGATAGTATCGTGATCGATAGCTCTTTCCAGCTGGCGCAAATTAATCATGCCGCGCCGGTCCACCGGCAGAAAGGTAACCCGAAAGCCGTTTTTCTCGCACCAGCGGCAGGTATCCAGCACCGCCGGATGCTCTACGGCAGTGGTAATAATGTGGCGACCACCGGCCCGCAACGCCTCACAACTGCCGATAATGGCTAGGTTGTCCCCCTCGCTGCCGCCACCGGTAAACACAATCTCGTCGCTGCGCGCGCCAATTAACGCAGCCACCTCAGCGCGGGCGTCATCAACCACCTGTTTTACCTCGCGCCCGGCCCAATGCAGGCTGGACGGATTGCCGAAATTGTCGGTAAAAAACGGCAGCATGGCTGCCATTACTTCCTCCTCCACCGGCGTAGTGGCGTTGTTGTCAAAGTATATGCGTTTCATGGCTATCTACCTCCATGATAAATAATGATAGTTACCCGCCCTGTAAAAAACGGTGATAGGCGGGATTGTTTGTTTCTTCGATGTGATAATAGCCCAAATCGGCCAAAAAAGCGTTTAGTTGATCGTACTGACCGACGGGAATTTCCAGACCGATGAGTACCCGGCCGAAATCGCCCCCCTGGGCACGGTAGTGAAACAGCGAAATGTTCCAGTTGCTGCCCATACTGGCGAGAAAACGCCCCAAAGCTCCGGGCCGCTCGGGAAACCAGAAACGATAGAGCAGTTCCTGCCGCGCCTCGGTGGAATGACCACCAACCATGTAGCGGATATGGGTTTTAGCCAGATCATTGTCGGTGATATCGAGACAATCGTAGCCGGAGTTTTGCAACAGGCGAAGAAACTCGCGCCGCTCACCGCCGTCCTTTACCGACAGGCCGACAAAAATATTCGCCCGTTCCCGTCCGGCCAGGCGATAATTGAACTCGGTAACATTGCGCGTGCCGATCATCTCGGTGCAAAAGCGGCGCAACGAACCGGGTTGTTCCGGGATAGTTACCGCATACAGCGCCTCCTTTTTCTCCCCCACCAGAGTGCGTTCGGCGACAAAGCGCAGCCGATCGAAATTCATGTTGGCGCCGGAATTAACCGCCACAATCGACTTGCCGCGCCAGTTATGCTCGCCAACATACTTTTGTACCCCGGCCACCGCCAGCGCCCCCGCCGGCTCAACAATGGAGCGGGTATCCTGATAGATGGTTTTGATGGCGCTGCAGATCTCATCGGTGGAAACAGTAATCATATCGTCGACAAACTGGCGGCACAGCTCAAAGGTACGCGCGCCCACAGCGCGCACCGCCACCCCATCGGCAAAAATCCCCACGCCGTCGAGGCAGATCCGCCGCCCCTGACGCAACGATCTGGTCATGGCGTCACTGTCTTCCGGCTCCACGCCGATCACCCTGATCTCCGGCGTAACCGCCTTGATGTAGCTGGCGATACCGGCAATAAGACCACCGCCGCCCACCGGAACAAAAATCGCGTCCAACCGGGCGCTGCTCTGGCGGATAATTTCATCGGCCACTGTCCCCTGGCCGGCAATAACATAATCGTCATCAAAGGGATGGATATACACCATGCCGCTGCTCTCCACCACCTCGGCACAATGATCGGCAGCCTCGGAGTAATTGTCGCCATGCAGGATCACCTCGGCGCCATAGGCCCGCACAGCGGCAATCTTGATGGCCGGCGTGGTAACCGGCATCACAATAACCGCCTTTATCCCCAACTGCCGGGCGGAAAACGCCACCCCCTGAGCATGATTACCCGCCGAAGCGGCAATTACACCGCGCCGCCGCTGCTCACCGTCAAGCTGCGCAATACGATTATAGGCACCACGCAACTTGAAGGAAAACACCGCTTGCAGATCCTCCCGCTTGAACCACACCCGGTTATCCAGCTTGGCTGAAAGCGCCCCGGCCTCCTCCAGCGGCGTTTCCACCGCCGCGTCATAAACACGCGAAGTAAGAATCAGGCGCAACATCCTGTTTTCCATACACCCTCCCGGGGGATGTTCTTGCTTTAATGCTTTAACGCTCCAACACAACAACCGCCGCTGTTGTAGCACGCTGATACGTGGCGGTCAAACCAACGGACAATAAATTTAAGCGCGGGTATCGACAATTGTATACAGTTTAATTTATACTGTGACGGTTGTTGAGTCGTGGCAGGTATTTTCTGCCCATTATTCCCACCCGTGCAGCCGTAGTAGCTTTTTATTGATACGGCACCGGGTATCATATTGTGTAATGATGCAAAGGAGAGCAACAATGTCAGAGTTCAAGTACCAGGATCCGTTTCCCCTAGGTAAGGACACCACCGAGTACCGTCTGCTGACCAAGGATTACGTCAGCACCGCCGAGTTTGACGGCAAGCAGATTCTTAAAGTCGATCCTGAAGGATTAGCTTACCTGTCAAATCAGGCGTTTCGTGAAGTCAACTTCCTGCTGCGTCCGGCGCACAACGACAAAGTTGCTCAGATCCTGCGCGATCCTGAGGCATCTGCCAACGACCGTGGTGTTGCCATGGCGATGCTGAAAAACGCCATAGTAGCAGCCAAGTTTGAGCTGCCGTTCTGCCAGGATACCGGCACCGCCACCATCCTCGGCAAAAAAGGGCAATGTGTATGGACCGGCGGCAACGATGCCGAACAACTCTCTGCCGGTGTATACAAAACCTACACTGAGGAAAACCTGCGCTATTCCCAAAATGCGCCGCTGAATATGTACGACGAGGTCAACACCAAGTGCAATCTGCCGGCGCAGATAGATCTGATGGCGGTGGAAGGCGACGAGTACAAGTTCCTCTTTATCGTCAAAGGTGGCGGCAGCGCCAACAAGAGCTACCTGTATCAGGAAACGAAAGCCACCATCAATAAAAATACCCTGGTTGACTGGCTGGTAGCCAAGATGAAGTCCCTCGGTACCGCCGCCTGCCCGCCGTACCATATCGCTTTCTGCATCGGCGGCACCAGTGCCGAAACCTGCCTCAAAACGGCAAAACTGGCTTCGGCAGGCTATCTCGACAATCTGCCTACAGAAGGCAACGAGCTGGGTCGATCGTTCCGCGACGTGGAGCTGGAGCAGGAGCTGCTCAAGCGTGCCCAGGAACTCGGCATCGGCGCCCAGTTTGGCGGCAAATATTTCGCCCACGATGTGCGTGTTATCCGTTCCAGCCGCCACGGTGCCTCCTGTCCAATTGGCCTGGCGGTATCCTGCTCCGCCGACCGCAACATCAAGGCCAAAATCAACAAGGACGGCATCTGGCTGGAGAAGATGGACGCCAATCCCGAACGGTTACTGCCGCAAGGTGAACGCGGTTCCAATCGCCCCGAGGTGGTAAAAATTGACCTGAATCAGCCCATGAAGGATGTTCTGGCCGAACTGTCCAAATATCCCATCAAGACTCAGTTGTCATTGAGTGGCACCATTATCGTCGGTCGCGACATTGCCCACGCCCGTTTCCGTGAGATTATCGAGCGCGGCGAAGAACTGCCACAGTACCTTAAGGATTATCCCATCTACTACGCCGGTCCGGCCAAAACTCCGCCCGGCAAGCCGTCCGGTTCCTTCGGCCCCACCACGGCGGCGCGAATGGATCCCTACGTGGACATGCTGCAATCTCGCGGCGCATCCATGATTATGATCGCCAAAGGTAACCGCTCACAGCAGGTAACCGATTCGTGCAACAAGCACGGCGGTTTCTACCTCGGTTCCATCGGTGGCCCGGCGGCGGCGCTGGCAGAGTACAACATCAAGAGTGTCGAGTGCCTCGACTTTGAAGACCTGGGCATGGAAGCGGTTTGGAAGATCGAAGTAGTTGACTTCCCGGCATTTATCCTAGTTGATGATAAAGGCAACGACTTCTTCAAAGAACTGGGCTTCTAAACTGCCGATTCCACAATTGCGTCACAATAAAAAAGGCTGCGCCGTTACGGCGCAGCCTTTTTTATGGGCAAAAACACCAACCCAACCTACCCCAATGCCATTGGCAACGCGCAGCACCGTAGGTTGGGTAGAGCGTAGCGAAACCCAACGAATCATGGCGCTGCCGGTTACAAACCTGTTGGGTTTCATTTCATTCTACCCAACCTACCTTAATGCCGTAACAACGCGTAGCACCGTAGGTTGGGTAGAGCAGAGCGAAACCCAACAAACCATGGCGCTGCCGGTTACAAACCTGTTGGGTTTCATTTCATTCTACCCAACCTACCTTAATGCCGTAACAATGCGTAGCACCGTAGGTTGGGTAGAGCGTAGCGAAACCCAACGAATCATGGCGCTGCCGGTTACAAACCTGTTGGGTTTCATTTCATTCTACCCAACCTACCTTAATGCCGTAACAATGCGTAGCACCGTAGGTTGGGTAGAGCGTAGCGAAACCCA
>JAMOOS010000064.1 GCA_027065245.1 Desulfuromonadaceae bacterium
GCTGCGGCCGGCCTGGCGCAACAACTGCCGCCCCATGGCGATGGCGCTGGCCAGGTCGCACCCCTGGGCCGGCATCAGTTGCGGTCGTAATGATTCCAGCATGGAGATGACGGTATTGGTATCGTCGCTCAACGGCACTACGGTAAACGGCTCGGCGGCAAAAGCGATGAGGGCGGTCTCCCCTTCGTGTCGCTGGCGCAGCAGATCGATAATTTTCAGGCGCGCCTGCACCACGCGACTTGGTTTAAGGTCGGCAGCCAGCATCGACTGTGACAGATCGAGCATAATCACCAGTGCCGACTGCTGCTTAAACAGCGGTTGCGGCCGTTTATGCCACACCGGCCCGGCCATGGCGACAATGGCCAGCACACCACCTGCCACTACCAGCCACCGCGCCAGGCGGTTACTGCCCGATGCCGTGCCGCCACCCATGAGCAGATGTTTCAGCAACTGCGGATCGCACACCTTCTCCCAACCGCAGCGGCGCCGCTGCCGGTAGTGCCACATTGTCACCAGCAGCACCACCACCGGCAGCAGCCACAACCAGTAAGGACGCAAAAAATGGAAATTGTGCAACAGGGCACTCATGCTTTCCTCCTGAATACCGCCAGCGTCAACCAGGCCAGCGCCACCAGCAGTGCTGCTCCCAGCGGCCAGTAGTACAAGGCGGTAACGGGACGGTAGAACTTTTTATCGCGCACGGTCGGTTCCAAACGATCGAGCTGTTGGTAAATACCTACCAGTTCGGCGGTATCATGGGCGCGAAAATACCTGCCGCCGGTAACCTCGGCCAGATGTTTGAGGGTTTTCTCGTCCAGATCGACTGAGGGGTTGACAGTACGCTTGAACAGGAACGAGCCCACCTCCATACTACTGGCGCCAATGCCGATGGTATAAATTTTCAGCCCGGCTTCGGCCGCCAGCTGCGCCGCTTTATCGGGACTGATATTACCGGCGGTGTTGGCACCGTCGGTAAGCAGAATCAGTACTTTCTGGCTGTTTTTTTGCTGTTTCAGCCGCTTTATCGCCAAACCGATCGCGTCGCCGATGGCGGTTCTTTTACCTGCTAGGCCGATAAATGCTTCCTGCAAGAGGCGGATGACGGTGGCATGATCAAAGGTCAGGGGCGCCTGGATATACGGTTTGTCGCCAAACAGAATCAGACCGACACGATCGCCCTGACGCTGTTGTATAAACGCACTCGCCACCGCTTTAAGAGCCGTAAGACGGGTAACCCGCTGGCCATTGAGGGTAAAATCCTCTATTTGCATGCTACCGGAAAGATCCACCGCCAACATCAGATCGCGGCCACTCACCGGCATCTCCACCGCATCACCCAGCCATTGAGGTCGCGCCGCTGCCGTTACCAGCAGCAGCCACAACAGCAGCGCCAGCGCCAGCCGCCACCGTTTTGAGCTGCGTACCCGACCACTGCGCAGCGCCGCGCCGAAAGGCTGAAGCGTCGGAACCCACAACGCCGCCTCCTGCACAGAAGGGGCTTGGGGCAAAAATTTATAAGCCAGATACGGCAGCGGCAGCAGGGCAAACAACCACGGCCAGTCAAAGTGAATCATGACCGCCCTCCTGTATCCGTCTGCACAGGCAGATGTTCCAGCCACTCACGGCAAACGGCAAATAACTGCTCCACATCAGCGGCGGCAACCTGCGGCTGATACGGCCCCAGTTCCAGACAACGCCCAACGCCACGGCCAAATGGCCGCCGCTCGCCAAAGGGGCGATCGAGAAACTCCAGCCACTGTTCGCCGTACAATCCAGCGCACTCGTCGGCCGGATAGTGCAATACCGCCAGATGGCGCAGCAAACGGGATAATTGCTGTAACGCCAGGCGGCTGTCACCACTGTCTTCATACTGACGCCGCAGCGCTTCCAACTGGCGCAATGCCACCCGCTGGTAACGGCGCCGCCGCCGTTTACGCACCAGCCACAGCGCCGCCAGTCCGGCAAGCAGCAGCAACGCCAGCATCAGCCACCAACCCGGCGCCAGCGGCCACCACGATACCGGCGGCGGCAGGTGAATATCGCGCAACTGCGGCGCCGCAACTGTCCCGGCAGGAGCAGTGGTGTTCATCGCTTTCCTCCCCGCCGCCACAGGCGTTGCAGCACCTGAGCCGGTTCATCGCTACCATTACAGGCAACACAGTGACTGCCGCTGTGGAGACAAAACTGCTCGATACGCTGCCGCCGTGCGGCAAAGCGTTGTTCATACTCCTGCCGCGCCGCCGCTGACACTGTATTCAACCAGCGCACAATATTACCGTCGCCAACCGGATATTCACCGGCCGGGGGCAGTTGCTGCTCCAGCGGATCGTAGCAGAACACCAGGCTCAGTTCGTTGTGACGCCGCAACAACGCCAACTGTTTCTCTACGTTGTCATCCCACTGATTGAAATCACTGATAATAGTTACCAGGCTGCCGGGGCGCACCACCCGACGCAAACGGGTAAGGGTTTTATGCAGCCGCTGCTGCGGCGTGAACGGCTGATGCAGCGGGCGGCGCCAGGCGGGGTCATCCACCAGATGGCGCAGCAACGCCAACACTCCGCGTTTGCCAAGCTGTGGGCGCAGCTCCACGTTCTGCTGCTCAGAGAACAGAAACGCACCGATGCGGTCGCCCTGGCTCATGGCCTGCCACGCCAGCAGCGCAGCGAGATGCGAAGCCTGCACCGCCTTGAAACAGCCGCGGGTGGCAAAAAACATTGGCCGACGGTAATCTACCGCCACCAGCACCGGCCGTTCACGCTCCTCCTGGAACAGCTTGGTATGCGCCGTGCCGGTGCGTGCGGTAACACGCCAGTCGATGGTACGGACATCGTCGCCAGGCTGATAAGCGCGCACCTCGGCAAACTCCATGCCGCGTCCGAGCAACGACGAGCGGTAACCACCTTCGCGGCGGGCACGCGCCCGTGTCGGCGGCTGCACCAAACGCCCGTCCACCTGTCGATTGAGCGCCACCAGGGTTTTGATATCGATGGCAGCGACATCTTTTTCTACTGCGGTGTTCATTACGGCACCGGAATACGGTTGAGAAGTTCGGTAACCAGATGATCCACCGTGTAGCCCTCGGCTTCTGCCTCGTAGGTGGGCAGCACCCGGTGGCGCAACACGTCAAAAGCCAGGTTCTGGATATCCTCCGGCGTAACAAAATCACGCCCGGCCAGCCAGGCGCGACTGCGCGCGCAGCGATCCAGAGCGATGGTGGCACGCGGGCTGGCACCGTACTGAATAAGCCCGGCCAGATTGTCGCCATACCGCTGCGGCTGACGGGTAGCCAGAATAATCTGCAGCAGATAGTTTT
>JAMOOS010000065.1 GCA_027065245.1 Desulfuromonadaceae bacterium
GAGCCAGATGCCCGTTACTCAGTTTTTTTGCCTCGTCGGCGTGGCAGCCGGCGCAGGGGGTGTTGGGAATGTCGTCGCTGTAGAGCATGATGCTCACGTTGTGTACCGGATGGCACTGCATACACCCCTGGCTGCTTTCAAACTTGGAGTGCGGTTCTTCGTGGCACTCGGTGCATTTGGGCAGGTAGCCGTGTTTGTCGTGGTGGCAGTCGTTGCAGCTTAAATCGGAGTGGGCGCTTTGCTGCTGCATCTGTTTGGCCGGTTCCTCGTGGCATCTGGCGCACAGCGGTTCCAGTTTATCAATGTCCAGACTGGCAATGGGGGCGTGAACATTGCTGTGACAGTTAAGGCACTTGTTCAGGTCGGCGTCGCTGCCGTGGGGTTCTTCGTGGCAGTTGGAACACGCCGGCACCCGCTGCTGCCAGGTAACGTGCGCACCGGTGATATGGAATTTTTCGTGGCATTCGCGGCAGTCCATCTTGTGGGCGCCGCCGTTGTCGCGCAGATCGGTAAACGCCTGTTCATGGCAGCGAGCGCATTCAACGGTGGTGAGGGGCTCTATCTTCTGGGCGAAAACATCCTCCTCAGCGTTGGCGTTAACCGCCGCAGCGGCCAGTAATGCTGCGCAGGAGATGACAAGTATCTTTATGCTGTTGGTCATGGTTCTATACCTCGCCGTAATTGTAGCTATCGGTTAGTTGCGCAGGTTATGGGGCCCTTTATGACACCTGGAGCATTCCGCGAATTTTTCGTGGATGCTCGGATCGTGGGGCTGACCGTGGCAGTTATCGCAACTGAGCACAACCTTGTGAGTGCGCCGGTGGCAGAATACACATTCCACCTCGGCATGTTTGCTGTTATTGGCGCTAAGCTGCTTGTACTGGTCGCCGTGGCAGCTGCCGCACAGTTTTGATTCAATGCCGCTGGTGCCGAACTGCAGGTGCGTTGGCATGTGCGGACGGTGGCAGGCGAGACAGTCATCATAGCGCATATCTTTGGCGTGGCCGTCGTGGCACTCCAGACACTCCTGATGTTCGCCGTGCTCTTCGTGGCATTCCTTGCAGTCCATCTCTGCGTGGGCGCTGGGATATTCGTGCATTTGCCGTCCCGGTTCCTCGTGGCAGGTGAGACATACCGGTTTTACCGGCGAAACCTTGTCTAAATGGACCTCCAGCGGTTCGTGCGGGTTGTGACAGGCGGAGCAGTTTTTCACCTTGAAGTGGGCGTTTTCGTCGGGATCATGGCAGTCGGCGCACTTGGGAATAACGCCCTGCTGTGCCGGCGGATGCTGCTGGTGACATTCGCTGCAGTGCAACTCGCTGGCGTGAGCGGCACCGTTCTTGTTCAGTTGCGCTACCTGCTCTTCGTGACAGGCGGCGCACAGGTTGGCGGGGGTTTTTTCATCCCACTCGTAGGCGGTGGGTTGATGTGGATTGTGGCATTGCTTGCAGTTGGCGTAGGTCATTTTGTCGTTATGACCTTCGTGACAGTCGAGACAGGTGGAAAACTGCCCCTTGGCGGTACCGTGCTGATTGTGACATTCGCTGCAATCCTGCTCGGCGTGTTTGCTCGGTTTTTCCGCCATCTCCTTGCCTATCTGCGGGTGACAGGTGAGACAGGCCGGCTTTACCTCGCCCAGCTTGTCGAAATCACCGATAACCGGGGCGTGCGGGCTGTGGCACTGAGAGCAGTCCTTGAGGGCAAAGTGCGGGTTCTCGCTGCCGTCGTGGCAGTCGGAGCACTCTGGAATGACCGCCTCGCCCATGGGTGGATGGTTTTCATGGCAGCCGAGACAGCCCATCTCGGTTTTGTGGCGACCGCCATCTTTATCCATCTGGGCTACCGGCTCGGCATGGCATTTGCCGCAATCGGCATCGGTGAGTGGTACTGGCTTCACTTCACACCAGGCGTTGGTTGCCAGCAGCGCCGCCACAGCACAGGCGGCGGCGAACAGGGCAAGGTGGCGTTTGGCTTTTACTGGGGTAATCCTGTCACTAGTCATGGGTGTCAACCGTTGTCAGCAGGGTTGGAAAAACGCACCGCGCCGGAGGAGCGAACTCCTCCGGCCGGTTTAGGGTGCGTGGTTTATTTCACCAATGCGTGGGGATCAACATGGCACTGGACGCACTTGGGATACTTCTTGTGCATGGCCGGGCTGTGCGGCTGATCGTGGCAATCCTCACACGGAGTGATGGTCATGTGCTTGTCAACGTGGCACTCGGAACAAGCCATTTCGCTGTGCTTGGTCTTGGAATTGGCCAGGGTGGTAACGATATCGCCGTGGCAGCCGGCGCACAGCTTGGAGGGGATCTCGCCGTAGGTTACCTCTTTGGGGCTGTGCGGCTTGTGACACTTGGTGCAGTCGGCAACGACCATATCTGCACTGTGGCCGTCGTGGCAGTCGAGACAATTGCTGAACTGCCCTTTGCCCAGGCCGTGCGCGTTGTGACAGGAATTGCAGTCCTGCTCGGAGTGAGCGCTGGGGTGAGCCGCCATCTCCTCGCCCTTGTCGGCGTGACATGTCAGGCAGGCCGGTTTGACGTTGTCCAGCGCGCTGAAGTCGATATTGAGGGGATGATGCGGATTGTGGCAGCCGTTGCAGTTGGCCAGACCGAAGTGCTTGTTGTCGCTGGCGTCATGGCACAGGGCGCATTTGGGAATGATGTCGGTGCCGGTGGGAGCGTGCTCGGCATGACAGTCCGTGCAGCCCATCTCTTTGTGAGCGGCGCCGTTGGCGTCGATGTCTTTAACTTCCTTGATGTGACACTTGACACAGTCGGCATCAGTCAACTCGCCGGTGGGCGCGGCGGCATAAACCGTCTGCGTTACGCAGAAGGCGGCAATTACAACAAGACACAGGCAGAAAATCCGTTTCATGTTAACACTCCTTTTCCCAATATCCATTTAATAGAAATAGAAAAAACCGCTGGCTGTCAGATGTCAGGCAGCGCCATTTGTATACAATTGCAAGGGTGTATAAAAGCAGAATTCCCGCTGAAAATCAACATCTGTTCTACGATTGTCGCCGTTTGTCCCAAGCTTTTTGCCCTGGCGAAGAAACACCGCGGCGTCCGTTGGCGCTTTCCTGTGTGTTACGGTGGCTTAAAAGCGTGATTGCCTGTCGACATCTTGTCGGAAAAGCGGTAAGTTTGCTTTTTTGTATGGCGAAGTTTGCCGCACTGGCTAACTTGCCGCAACATGAGAAGGAGGTTCCGGAAATGAGCCATAAATGGAATCTGGAGACGCTGGCGGTTCAGGGCGGCTACAGCCCCCAGGCTACGCAACCGCGTATCGTCCCCATTGTGCAGAGTACCACCTACAAATTTGATAACGCCGATCACGTCGCCAGCCTGTTCGATCTCGACTGCGACGACTTTATGTATACCCGCATCAGCAATCCCACCCAGGCGGCGTTTGAAAGCAAGATGGCGCAGCTCGAAGGGGGTGTGGGCGCTGTGGCTACATCGTCCGGTCAGGCGGCCATCACCATGGCTATCCTCAATATCTGCCGCAGTGGTCAGCATGTGGTCAGCGCCGCCAATCTGTACGGCGGTACTTACTCGCTGTTCTACCATACCCTGCCCAAGATGGGTATCGAGGTTACGTTTGTCGATCCGGAGGCTGATGCCGATGAGATCAAAAGCCATTTTCGTGATGAAACGCGCCTGATCTACGCCGAGTCCATCGGCAATCCCGGCCTGGGAGTGCTCGATTTTGACAAGTTTGCCGCCGTGGCCGCCGAGATGGCGGTACCGCTGGTGGTGGACAACACCTTCCCCACGCCGTACCTGTGTCGACCACTGGAGCTGGGTGCCAATATTGTTGTCCACTCCGCCACCAAGTATATCGACGGCCACGCCACCAGTGTCGGCGGGGTGATTGTCGACGGCGGTAATTTCAACTGGGCTAACGGCAAGTATCCCGAGCTTACCGAGCCGGACGCCAGTTACCACGGTCTGCGCTACTGGGAAAAGTTCGCCGCCGCAGCGTATATTACCAAAGTGCGCTCGCAACTGCTGCGCGATCTTGGCGCCTGTGTCAGCCCCATGAACGCCTTCATGTTCAATCACGGTCTGGAAACGTTGCATCTGCGTATGCAGCGGCACAGTGAAAACGCCCTGGAGATCGCCCGGCGCCTAGAGCTGCATCCCAAGGTTACCAAGGTGTCCTATCCCGGCCTGCCCAGCCATCCCAGTCATGAACTGGCGCGCAAGTATCTGCCGCGCGGAGCAGGCGGCGTTCTCACCTTCTGCATCGAAGGGGGGATGGAAGCGGGGCGGCGCTTTATGGAAAATACCCGTCTGGTGGCGTTGGTGGTACATGTGGGCGACGTGCGCAGCTGCGTGCTGCATCCGGCCAGCACCACCCACCGTCAGCTCAGCGAGGAACAGCAGCGCGCCAGCGGTGTAGCGCCGGAGATGATCCGCATGTCGGTGGGGATAGAAAGTGCCGAAGATTTGATCTGCGATATCGACCAGGCCCTGGCGGCGAGTTAGGCGTTATTTTTTTAACAGACATTGGCGCGGGGTTGTTTTATACTGCGCCATTTGGTGGAGATTGCCGCCGCTTTCAGGCGGCATTTTCGCCTGCAACATATAGTGATTGGATTAAATGCAGCAGTGCAGGAGTTGTTAGTTATGTCGGAAGATGTGCAACAGATACAGGAACCCCTGGAAGACGAGGAAAGTCAGGACTTTCAGGACAGCGAGGAAGAATCCCCGCCGGAGCAGCCATCGCCGCCACCGCGCAGTAAGGGGATCGCAGCTCTGTTTGACAAGGAAGAACTCAAGGATCTGTTCATCAAGTATCTGATCCTTATCGGTGTCATTGAGGGATTTATCTTTTTTGTCAGTTTTATCAGCCAGTTGGGACCGGAAAACGTGCCCTTTCCGTGGAAATCGTACTTCTTTGCCGCGTTTATTATACCGTTGACCATCACCTTTCTGCTCGGGGTTATTCTCATCGGTTTTGAGCGCTATGTGTACGGCAGTACGCCAACCGATTACAACAGTTCGGGTAGTGCCGTGGGTATATCGGTGAGTGAACAGCAGAGCCGGGTGCAGAAGTTTCACGCCTTTGTCTATGTCATCCGCCAGGTGCCGTTTCTCCTCGGGTTGCTGACGTTGGTGGCTTTTTCAGGGATAGCTTACAAACTGGACAGCATCCTCGCCATTATCGGCCATATCGGTGAGCGCACGGCTCATTATTCTCTTATCACCCTGGCGGTGCTGTTGGGAGTGGGAGTTGTTCTCGGTTTGGTGTGGATGTTTATGAGCTACAACCTGCGTAAAAAGGGGATGGAGTATCAGTATCAGTACAAAAAGGACGTGGTGGAGAAGACCGGCCTGATTATCCTCGACGACGACCGCATTATGGATCAGCAGGGTAATCTGCTCGGCCCCGGCAATGTGGCGCAGATTGAGCATCAAGTCGATGATGATGACGATGACGACGATGATGAGCCGGTGTTGATCGAACAAGTCAAATAGCCGGCAGTTACAGAGAGATTAATTGGAACCCCGTTGCGCATCCGGCAGCGGGGTTCTTGCATTGGATATCAGAGGAGAATGACCGTGGCCGCTGCGCACCAGACCATCTACCTGAAAGACTACACGCCGCCGCCGTTTCTCTGCCCGCAGGTGGAGATGACGTTTGACCTGGCCGCCGACTGCACTACCGTTACCACGCAGGCGGAATATGTCCGCAATGGCGGCAGCGCCGATCTGCATTTGTACGGCGAAGAACTGGAACTGCTGGAGATAGCACTGGACGGCGCCCAACTCGGCAGCGCCGACTATCAGGTGCTGACTGACGGCCTGTTGATCCCGGCGGTGCCCGACCGTTTTACCCTGCGCCTGGTCAGCCGTATCAATCCGGCCCAAAACAGCGCACTTGAAGGGCTGTACCTCTCCAGCGGCAATCTGTGTACCCAGTGCGAGCCGGAAGGCTTTCGCCGCATCACCTACGCTCTCGACCGCCCCGATGTGATGAGTGTCTACACTGTTACCCTGCGCGCCGGGCGCGCCGAATTTCCGGTATTGCTCGCCAACGGCAATCTTGTTGAGCACGGTGATCTGGCGGCGGGGCGGCACTACACCCGCTGGCACGATCCGTTCCCTAAACCGAGTTATCTGTTTGCCGTGGTGGCCGGTGATCTGGTGCGGGTGGAGGATTACTTTACCAGCGCCAGCGGCCGCGAGGTGCTGTTACAGATATATGTGCAGCAGCGCAACCGCCACAAATGCGCCCACGCCATGGCGGCGCTGAAAAAGGCCATGGCGTGGGATGAGCGCCGTTTCGGCCTGGAATACGACCTTGACCGCTACATGATCGTGGCGGTGGATGATTTCAATATGGGCGCCATGGAAAACAAGGGACTGAACATCTTCAACTCCCGCTATGTGCTCGCCAGCAGCGAAACCGCCACCGATGCTGACTATCTCGGCATTGAAGGGGTGATTGCCCACGAGTATTTCCACAACTGGACCGGCAATCGTATCACCTGCCGCGACTGGTTTCAGCTCAGCCTCAAGGAGGGGCTGACGGTGTTTCGCGATCAATGGTTTTCCGCCGAAATGAACAGTGCCGCCGTGCAGCGCATCGAAGATGTGCGGCTGCTGCGCACCCATCAGTTTGCCGAGGACGCCGGGCCGCTGGCACATCCGGTGCGGCCGGAATCCTACGTGGAGATCAACAACTTCTATACTGCCACGGTGTACAACAAAGGCGCCGAGGTGATCCGCATGCTCTATACCATTATGGGCGAGGAGGCGTTTCTTGCCGGTATGCGCTGTTATGTGGAACGTCACGACGGTCAGGCGGTAACCTGCGACGACTTTATTGCCGCCATGCAAAGTGTGACCGCCATCGACTTAAGCCGCTTCAAACGCTGGTATTCCCAGGCCGGTACGCCACTGGTGCAGGTGGAATGCCGTCACGACAGCGCCAGTGGCGAGTTGGTGCTCGACTGTCGGCAAAGTTGTCCGCCTACCCCCGGCCAGGCGGAAAAACAGCCGCTGCATATCCCCCTGCGCGTGGGGATTGTCGCCGCTGACGGTAGTTCAGTGCCGTTGCGCGCCGCCGCCGACGATGCGGATGCTGCCGTTAGTGAAACGGTGCTCCATCTGTGTGAAGCGCGGCAGCAGTTCCGTTTTGCCGCCGTGCCGCCGGGCAGTGTGGTGTCACTGCTGCGCGGTTTTTCGGCGCCGGTCAAGTTGGAGATGGCGTTTACTGACCCTCAACTGGCGTTTCTCATGGCTGCCGACAGCGACCCGTTCAACCGCTGGGACGCCGCGCAGCAACTGGCGCAGCGCGAGTTGCTGCGTCTGGCGGGCGCTGTCGCTGACGGTGAAGAACTGGAACTGGCCGACTGTTATGTGGACGCCTTTCGCCGCAGCCTCGAAGATGAACATAGCGACCCGGCCCTGCTGGCGCTGGCTCTCACCCTGCCGGAAGAAACTTATCTGGCCCAGCAGCAGGAGGTGGCCGACCCCGTCGCCATTCATCACGCTCGTCAGTTCGCCCGCCGCCGTATCGCCGCGCTGCTGCATCCCGCCCTGCTGGCCTGTTATCGGCGTAACCGCGTTACTGAACCGTACCGGCCGCTGCCGCGACAGATAGGACAGCGCAGCCTGAAAAACCTGTGCCTGAGCTACCTGGCTACCCGGGACGAGACTAGAGCGCTGGCGCACGAGCAGTATCGCAGTGCCACCAATATGACCGACAGCTGCGCCGCCCTGGCGGTGCTGGCCGACTACGCTGATGCCGCCAGTGACGCCGCCCTGGAAGATTTTTACCAGCGCTGGCAGCACGAGCCGCTGGTGGTGGACAAGTGGCTGGCCATCCAGGCGCAGTCGGCCCGGCCCGACTGTTTGCGCCGGGTGGAAGAGCTGGAGCAATCGGCAGCCTTCGATCGCCGTAATCCCAACAAGGTGCGCGCCCTCATCGGCACCTTCTGCCACGGTAATCCCGCCGCCTTTCACGCCGCCGACGGTAGCGGTTACCGTTTTTTACGCCGCCACGTGGCCGAACTGGATCGCAGCAACCCGCAAATTGCCGCCCGTCTGGTTATCCCGCTGCTGCGCTGGCAGCGCTACGACGACCAACGCGCCGCTGCCATGCGCGCCGAACTGCGTAAGCTGCTGCGGCAGGAGGGGCTCTCGGCTGATGTCTATGAGATGGTGAGCAAAGGGCTGGCGGCGCAGTAGGTGAATCATCATGCGCTGTTGTGTTTTAACGCTTGAAACCATGCCAATGGGGCGGCGTTTGTCCGCCGTTCAGGAGTTGTTATGGCCACCACCGAACAGATAGCCTTTGCCATCGACCGCGGCGGTACGTTTACCGACGTTTACGCCACCCTGCCCGACGGCAGCAGCCGCGTCCTTAAATTGTTATCCGACGATCCGGCCAATTATCCCGACGCGCCGCGCGAGGGGATCAGACGGGTGCTGGAGCAGTGGCTGGGGCGGGCGCTGCCTGCGGACGAGCTGGATGGCCGCTATATCTCCTCTATCCGTATGGGAACCACCGTGGCTACCAATGCCCTGCTGGAGCGCAAGGGCGCGCGCACACTGCTTCTAATCAGTGCCGGGCTGGGGGATGCGCTGTTCATCGGCAACCAGAGCCGCGCCGACATCTTTGCCCTCAATGTGCAGCGCCCGGAGCCGCTGTATGCCGAGGTGCTGGAGGTGGATGAGCGGATTCGTCCGGCGCGACCGCATGACGATGGTGTCTGTCGTGGCATAGATGGCGAGCGCTACGCGGTGCTGCGCGAACCGGACTGGGGGGCACTGGCTGAGGAACTGGTCCGGGCGCGCCGCCGCGGCTGTACCAGTGCGGCGGTGGTGCTGGCGCACGCCTACGCCTGGCCGCAGCACGAACTGCGTCTGGGGCGGCTGCTGGCAGAGGCGGGGTTTGCGTATTACTCGCTGTCACATCAGGTAATGCCGACGGTACGTCTGGTGCCACGCGGGTTGACTACGGTGGTTGATGCCTATCTTGCCGGTCATATCAGCCGCTATATCGACAGCTTTCGGCGCGGATTTGCCGACGGTCTGAAAGATACGCCGGTGCTGTTTATGGCCAGCGACGGCGGCCTGGTGGAGGCGGAGGCGTTTTCCGGCAGCCGGGCGCTGTTGTCGGGTCCGGCGGGGGGTGTGGTCGGTTATGCCGCCAGTGGCGCGCGGGCGCTGGGTGATGCCCCTCTCATCGGGTTTGATATGGGTGGCACCTCCACCGATGTGTCGCGCTTTGCCGGGGAGTATCGCGTAGTTCATGCCGCCAATATTGCTGGCGTGCCGCTGCATGTGCCCCATCTGGATATCCGTACCGTGGCGGCGGGGGGTGGTTCGCGTCTGTTCTTCAGGCAGGGGATGTTTGAAGTGGGGCCGGAATCGGCGGGAGCGCATCCCGGCCCGGTGTGTTACCGCAAAAACGGTTTTTTGACCGTTACCGACGCTAACCTGGTGCTGGGCCGTTTGCAGCCCGATTTCTTTCCGCATATTTTCGGCGCCGATGAAAATCAGCCGCTGGATGTTGCTGGCGCCCGCGCTGCTATGGCGGCGCTGACAGAGCAGGTGAATGACTGGATGACAGCGCACGGGCGCGCGCCCATGAGCGTGGAGGAGGTGGCGGCCGGGTTTGTCGCCGTGGCCAATGCCGTCATGGCGCGCCCCATACGGGCGGTGTCGCAGCAACGCGGTTTCTCCCTGGAGGAGCACGCCCTGGTGTGTTTTGGCGGCGCCGGAGGGCAGCACGCCTGCGCCATGGCGCGGCAACTGGGGATAAAAACGGTGCTGGTGCCGCGTCACGCCGGGGTACTGTCTGCCTGTGGTATCGCTCAGGCGCGGCGGGTGTGCGAACTGCAGGAGCCGGCCAGCGGTGAACTGTCGCCGCAATTGCTGGCCACATTGACGGAGCGCCTGCGCCACCTGCAGCAGCGGGCCTGCGCTGAACTCGGTTGTCGCAGTGATGACGCCGCAGTGGAATGCAGTTGTTATCTCAATTTGCGTTATCGTGGCAGCGATACCGCCATCATGGTAAAGACTCCGGCGGATGGCGACTACCGCGCCGCGTTTGCACGTGAACACCTACGGGAGTTCGGTTTCGTTCCCACGGCGGCTGTTCTGGTGGATGATGTGCGGGTGCGGGTGAGTTGCGCGCCGCCGCCGCAGGTGATCGCACGGTCGGGCGACGGCGGCCAAAGTGGCGGCGGCGCGGTACGCGCCCGGGCGCGGCGGCGCTGTTATTTTGCCGACGGCTGGTGCGATACGCCGGTGTATCTGCTTGAGGAACTGCCGACCACGGTTATCGTCGGCGCGGCGCTGATTATCCAGGATGGTGCCACCATTGTGATTGAGCCCGGCTGTCGTGCCCGGATAATCGCCGCCGGTGATGTGATTATCAGTGTAGCCGCCACCACGCCAGCTGACGACTGCAGCTTTGATCCGGTGCGTTTGGCGCTGTTTCAGCAGCGGTTTATCTCCATTGCCGAGCAGATGGGGTACACCCTGCAGCGTACGGCGGTATCCACTAATATCAAGGAGCGCTGCGATTTTTCCTGCGCCCTGTTCAACGCTGCCGGTGAGCTGGTGGCCAACGCGCCGCATACGCCGGTACATCTGGGGGCCATGAGCGCGGCGGTGCGCTGTCAGATTGATCACTTTGGCGCCGACATAGCTCCCGGCGATGTGCTGGTGAGCAATCATCCGCGTCAAGGCGGCAGCCATCTGCCCGATATTACCGTGGTAACGCCCCTGTGGCATGACGGTGCCATTGTGATGTATGTGGCCAGCCGGGGTCATCACGCCGATATCGGCGGCGACAGCCCCGGTTCCATGCCGCCGTTTTCCCGCACGCTGGCGCAGGAGGGCAGTATCATCAGTGCCACAAAACTGGTGAGCGGCGGCGAGTTTATGACGGAGCGGATGCGCGCATTGCTGGCGGGCAGCCGTCGCCTGGAGGACAATATCGCCGATTTGAAAGCGCAGGTGGCCGCCAATCAGTGTGGCATAAACCTGTTGACGGAACTGTTTGGCCAGGTTGGCGTGGCGGTGGTTGACGCCTACAGCGGTTATCTCAACCAGCACGCTGAACAGGTGGTGCGCGCCGCCCTGCAGCGGTTGTATGCCGGACTGGAGTGTTGCGACGGCACGGGGCGGATCAGCGCCTGCGATTACCTGGACGACGGTAGTGCCATCGACCTGGATCTGACCATTGCCGCCGACGGCAGCGCCCGCTTCGATTTCAGCGCCAGTGCCGCTCAGCAGTGGGGCAACCTAAATGCACCGGCGGCGGTAACCATGTCGGCGGTAATCTACTGCCTGCGCGCCGTGGCCGGGGAGGATATCCCCCTTAATCACGGTTGTCTGCGTCCGGTGGAGGTGTGTCTGCGCCCCGGTTCCATTCTCGATCCCCACGCCGATGCCGCCGTGGTGGGCGGCAACGTGCTTACGTCGCAGCGGCTGGTGGACGTGATTTTCAAGGCCTTTGGATGTGTGGCGGCGGCGCAGGGCTGTATGAACAATGTCACCTTCGGAAACGATGGGTTCGGCTACTACGAAACCATCGGTGGCGGTAGCGGCGCCGGACCGGGCTGGCACGGCTGTAGCGGCGTGCACACTCACATGACCAACACCCGCATCACCGATGTGGAGGTGGTGGAGCGGCGCTATCCGGTGGTGGTGCGTCGTTTTGCCCTGCGCCGTGGCAGTGGTGGTGCCGGGCGCTGGCGCGGTGGCGACGGCCTGGTGCGTGAACTGGAATTTCTGGCGCCGCTGCAGGTGGCAGTGCTGTCGGAGCGGCGTGTCTTTGCGCCCTACGGTCTGGCTGGCGGCGGCAGCGGCGCGCGCGGGCGCAATATCCTTATCCGCGCCGACGGCAGCGAGATTTCCCTGGGCGGTAAAAACTCCTTCGATGCCGCGCCTGGCGACCGCCTGCGTATCGAAACTCCCGGTGGCGGTGGTTACGGTCAGCCGGAGTGAGATCGGCAGGTTGCGCTGTTTTTTAAGGTTAAATGCGGCGGCGGGGGAGAAAAAAGGTGGAAAAAACGGTTCTGGTTAGTGGCGGTAAATAGCTTACCGGCGCATCGATGTTCGTGCTAAGATGAGCGTGCGCAGTGCTGTATCGGCACAACATGTGGCGTGCGCTGGCGCTGCTGGCGTGGAATAAATGTCGGTAAATGGAGTTCAAGTGATTATAAAAAAAGTGGAATTTGTCAAAAGTGCCACCCGTCCGTCCAACTATCCGCCTGCCGAACGCAGCGAGATAGCCTTTGCCGGGCGCAGTAACGTGGGCAAGAGCTCGCTGCTCAATGTGCTTATCGAGCGCAAGAATCTGGTGCGTACTTCGTCCACGCCGGGGCGGACGCAGTTGATAAATTTCTTTGCCCTCAACGACGATCTGTATCTGGTCGATTTGCCCGGCTATGGTTTCGCTCGTGTTCCGGTAGCGGTGAAAAAACAGTGGGGGCCGATGATTCGCACTTATCTGCAGACCAGGCCCACCCTTAAAGCGGTGGTGATGCTGTTCGATATCCGCCGTATCCCGCAGCAGGAGGATCTGCAACTGCTCGACTGGTTGGAGGAGTTTGATGTCCCTACGGTGCCGGTGATCACCAAGGCGGATAAAATCAGCCGGAACCGGCGCGCGCGTCAGGTGGAGCAGATAGCCGCCGCCACCGGTCTGGACGCCGGGGCGTTTACCCTGTTTTCGGCGCTTAACCGGCAGGGGCGCGATGAGATATGGGAGCGGCTGGAAGTGGCGCTGGAAGATGACTGAGAATGGGCTAACGCATTATCTTGACGTGGCGAAGATAAATGGCTAGAGTGTGCGCGGTTGTTAATATTTAAGGGAAGGTAGATTATATGGGCGTCGTATATGTTGTCGGTGCCGGTATCGAGGGGCAGGAGGGTTTTAGCGCCAGGGCGCTGGGTGTGGTGCGCAAGGCGCAGGTGATTTACGCCGCCGAGCGTTTGCTCAATCTGTTTGCCGATCTGCCGGCGCGCAAGGTAGCGCTGGGTGATCACGATGATATCGCCGCCCTGGTGCAGGAGTGCGACGGTGTTACCGTTGTGCTCACTTCGGGTGATCCGCTGTTTTTCAGCATCGGTCGCAGTTTGCTGCGCAACATCCCGCGCCAGCGGTTGGAATTTATCCCCAATGTCAGTTCGGTGCAGTTTGCCTTTGCCCGCATCAAACAGCCGTGGGACGACGCGGTGTTTATCTCCACCAGCGGGCGTCCCATGGTCGATGTGGTGGATCGTATCGTTGCCAACGATAAAGCGGCCATTCTCACTGACAGCGAGCATACGCCGGCGCAGATTGCCGCCGAACTGGTGCGGCGCGGCCGCGATGGATACACCGCCTGGCTGTGTGAAAACCTCGGCAGCGCCAGCGAAAGAATTGTCCAGACCGATGTGGCCGGTCTGCGTAACGAGGCGGCGGCGCCCCTCAACGTGGTTATCCTTATCAAAAGCTACGATGGCGCCACCACCCGCGATCCGCGCAGTTTCGGTATTGCCGACGTTGATCTTGCGACGTTGAAAAAACAGATGACCAGCGAAGAAGTGCGTGCCGTGGTGCTGGCCAAGTTGCGTCTGCACAGCGACATGACCTTGTGGGACGTGGGGGCCGGTAGCGGCAGCGTCAGTATCGAAGCCGACTACCTGTTGCCACACGGGCGTGTTTACGCCATAGAGCGCAATGAAGAATACCTGCAGTTTTTGCGTAATAATCTCAACCGCTTCAATACGCGCAACGTGCGTGTTGTCGCTGGCGAGGCGCCGCAATGCCTAGATGAGGTGCCCGATCCCGACCGGGTGTTCATCGGTGGCAGTGGCGGTAATTTGTGGGAGTTGCTCAACGTGGTTGATGGCCGCCTCGGTGCCGACGGGCGGGTGGTGATGACAGCCACCACCCTGGATACTCTGGTGGCCGCCACCGACTATTTTGAAAATGCCGGTTATCAGGTGGAACTGGCCACTGTTAACGTGGCGGTTACCAATAACAGAACCGATTACCGGGTGTTCGAGGCGCGTAATCCGGTGTACGTGATTGTGGCAGTTAAAGAGCATGGTTAGGGACATGGATATGGATAGCAATAATCGTCGTGATAAAGAGCGGTTTGCCACTTTGAACTTTGTCCATTACACATTGGACAATGCCGAGAATGGCACCATTCAGAATATGGGCAGAACGCTGGATGCCAGCGAGCTTGGTCTGCTGATTCAGGCACCGGAGGCGCTCGATGTAGGTCAGAAGTTGACCCTGAGCATCGGTTTGGGTGAGGATATCCTAGAGATCAACGCCAAGGTGGTGCATTGTGTCGAGGATGAAGAAGGGATGTCGCGTGCCGGAGTGGAATTTGTCGCCATGAGCGCGGAGCAGCACCAGCGTCTGCGTAGTTATCTGCAGGCATTTAAGCGCTGATAGCGTGAGTGCGGTATTGCCGTGGCCGCCGGGCAGTGTACCGCTGATGCTGGCCCCCATGCAGGGACTGACCAATCGTGCCCTACGGCAGGTGCAGTACGATATCGCGGCACCGGATGTGCTGTTTACCGAGTTTATCCGCGTACGCGAGAAAACACCTCGCCTGATCAGTGCTGTTGACCGAGCAGAAGTGCAGGCGACGGCCGGAGCGCCGCTGGTGGCGCAGATAATCGGTCAAAGCGCCGAGCGGCTGGCGCAGGCGGCGGTGGAACTTCAGCAATGTGGCGTCCGCCACATCAATCTCAACCTTGGTTGCCCGTTTGGCCGGATGGTTTCCGGCAGCAGCGGCGGTGCCATGCTGCGCCAGCCGGAGCTGGTATATGCCTGCGTGCGCAGCCTGCGCCGCGTAGTGACCGGCTCGTTTTCGGTCAAGGTGCGGGCCGGTTTTGACGATTCGGAGCAGATATTTTCTCTGTTGCCCATGTTTGCCGGTGAAGGGGTCGATTTCATCGTTGTGCATCCGCGTACCGTGGTGCAAAAATACGCCGGTAGCGCCGACCATACCATTACCGCCCGGGTGGTGGCGGCAACTGCGCTGCCGGTAATCGCCAACGGCGATGTGGTTTGCGCCCGCCAAGGGCGGGAACTGCTGCGCGACAGCGGCGCCGCCGGGCTGATGCTGGGGCGCGCCGCCATTGCCGACCCGCTGCTGTTTCAGCGCTTGCGCCGCCCCGATTGCGCTGCTGCCGATCCACAACAGCGCCGCGCCGACGCGGCGCGTTATCTCACCCGACTGCTGGCCGGTTACAGCGATATTTTTTGCGGCGATCAGCAGATTCTCGGCAAAATCAAGGCGGTGCTGGCGTGTTTTTCTGATGTTTGTTTTGATGTAATGGTTTTTAAGTTGCGGCGTTGCAGATCTGTTGCCGCGTTCAGTTCTGAGCTGAGGCGTTGGCAGTAAGTTGCGCAATATCGCTGAATACACGCTTTTTGCGGGCATGTCTGCGTTGGTCACAAAATCCTTTACAGCATCCGAATAGGGGTTATAATGGCCGCTGCGTCAATCGGCGGCATATTTCATTGTGTGTAGCTAATGCCGTTTGATGATTTTGCGTAATTGCGCCACCGGTGACTGGTGCTGATTGCAGGTGTATGGGCGTGCGTGTGACTGCGTGTCCACCGCCTAAAGTGTCAGGCGTGGAGCATAACTGTTTTAAGTTGATCGAAGCGCTTGTTTGCCGTACAGCAGAGGATGCTTATGGCGGGCAGGTGGCATTTAATTTTTTAATGCAATTGTGTTTGAGCAAGGGAAAGGAGTGTTGTTGCACGATGAAAACTAACTTTTTGTATGTGGTTGCGATTGCAACCTGCCTGATCTTCATCGGGGCCCCGGTTTGGGCCATGGAAACCGATGATTGTCTGGCCTGCCACACCAGTGCCGATGATGTTGGGGAGGAGAACGTTATCAATGCCTCCGTATTTGCCAAGACCCAGCATGCTGAAGATGGTTGTACCGGGTGTCATGAGGTGAGTGACGAACATCCGGATGCCGGTCCGGCACCGACGCTGTCGGCATCTTGTGCAGATTGCCACGATGAGCTGGCTTCAACCTACGCGGCCAGCAAGCACGGCGGTAATGCCGAGTGTGCCGAGTGCCACAATCCTCATGCGGCGCTGCCTGCCGCCTGGATGGCTGGGGTACAGATGAATGGCGCCTGTTTTAAATGTCATGAACTTGCTGATGTTGGTGAAGCTCATGCCTCATGGTTGCCAGAGGCCGGTATTCATCTGAGCGCTGTATCATGTGCCGGGTGTCACAGCTCAGCGGAAAAATTGGCAATTACGCTGTACATAGTCAAGCCGAAAGATGAGCGTAAATACGCCGAGTATGAGGTTGTTAATTACGCCACTTTGCAGCAGCGTGCCGGTGGTGTCGCGTCGATAGATCGCGATCAGGACGGTGTGGTATCAATAGACGAAATAGAGGCTTTTTATGCCGATAGCGACAATTCCGGTTTGCGCCTGTGGGCGATGCTGGTGCCGGAGGGGCTCAAGCACGATTTCGGCATCATTGACAGTTGCCGCGTTTGCAGCAAGTGCCATGCCGCCGGGCCGGATGCCATGGCTGACAGTTATCTTGCTTTCCCGCAGCCTGATGGTACCTTCGGGCGACTGCCGGTTGAGAAAGGTGCTACTTTAGATCCTGTTTTTGGTACTCCGGATTTCTACATGGTTGGCGCTACCCGCAGTAAGACCTTGAACTACATTGGTCTATTGATACTGTTAGGTGGTTTGGCAATGCCCATTGGTCATGGCAGCATTCGCTTCCTGACCCGTAAGAACAGAAGGAAGGAGCACTAAAAAATGGCTGAACAGGATAGAGTTTATATGAACCCGCTGCCGGTGCGTATCTGGCACTGGGCTAACGCTCTGGCGATTGTAACGTTGTGTATTACCGGTGCGCAGATCCGTTTTCCGGATGTTATCAATATTTTTGGCTCGTATGGGACAGCGGTCAGCTTGCATCATGCTGCCGGTATTGTTGTAGTGTTGTCGTTTTTGCTGTGGTTTTTTTACTACGTGGTCATCACCCGTACTTTTGGCAAGATTTACCTGCCAACTGCCAAGGATTTGCAGAGCGGCATTATCAATCAGGCCTT
>JAMOOS010000066.1 GCA_027065245.1 Desulfuromonadaceae bacterium
ATTCAACCCGGCTGCTCTCAAGCACAGCGCTAAATTCGTCAAAAACGGTGGCATCATCATTACCAACTCCGATTCATTCACCGAAAAGGCACTGAAAAAAGTTGGTTACGAGAGCAACCCGCTTGAGGATGGCAGCCTGCGCAACTACGACGTAAAAGCTATCCCCATGTTTACCTTGGTGCGTGAGGCTCTAAAAGACCTCGACATGCCCAACCCCGCCAAGGATCGCTGCAAAAACTTCTTCACCATGGGTGTACTGTGCTGGCTGTTCAACAAGACCCCCCAGCTGGTACTCGACTTTATCCAGGAAAAATTTGGCCCCAACGCCAAAAAACCCAAACCTTTGATCGCCGAAGCCAACACCCTGGCGTTCAAAGCCGGCCTCAACTACGGTGAAACCACGGTAATGTTCCAGGAGCGCTACGATCTTGGCGCTGCCCAGATCGAAAAAGGTCTGTACCGCAACATCACCGGCAACGACGCCGCCGCATTGGCCATTGCCGCCGCTGGTGCCAAGTCGGGCCTGCGACCATTCATCGGTTCCTATCCCATCACCCCGGCTACCGACCTGCTTCACTACGCATCCGAATTCAAGGATGTCGGTCTGGTAACCATGCAAATGGAAGACGAGATTGCCGGTATCTGCTGTGCCGTTGGCGCTTCATGCTCCGGATGTCTGGCTTTCACCACCACCTCCGGCCCCGGTCTGGCACTGAAAACAGAAGCCGCCGGCATGGCCATCATTCTTGAGGTGCCGTTGGTAATCGTCAACGTACAGCGTGGCGGCCCCTGTACCGGTCTGCCCACCAAGACTGAGCAATCTGACCTGCTGCAAGCCATGTTCGGTCGCAACGGCGACAGCTACATGCCCATCATCGCTGCCAACAGTCCGGCTGACTGCTTCAACGCTACCTTCCAGGCTGCCAAGGTTGCTCTCAAGTACCGCACTCCGGTTATTGTCCTCACCGACGGTTACATCGGTCAGGGCAGCTGCCCGTGGAAGGTTCCTACCCTCGACGAGCTGGAAGACCTCACTCCGTATGTAAACTTCTGGAATCCGGAAGATCATCCGGGCGAGAAATATCAGCCCTACAAGCGTGATCCCGAAACACTGGCACGTGACTGGGCCATCCCCGGCACCAAGGGCTGCCAGCACCGTATCGGTACCCTGGAAAAAGATGCCCTCACCGGTGCAGTAAGCCATGATCCCATGAACCACCAGATCATGACCGAAACCCGCAAAGCAAAAGTTGAAAAAGTTGTTCAGGACCTGCCCCCCGTTGAAATCAACGGCAAGGATTCCAACAAGATTCTGGTAATCAGCTGGGGCGGCACCTACGGCGCAGTAAAAGGCGCAGTTGACCGTCTCATCGCTGATGGTAAGCCGGTTTCAGGCGTAAACTTAAGCTGGGTATGGCCGTTCCCACCCAACCTGGGTGAAATCATCAGCAAGTTTGACAAAGTCCTGGTGCCTGAGCTCAACATGGGTCAGCTGAGCCTGTTGCTGCGCGCCAAGTTCCTGGTTGACGTGGAGTCTCTCTCCAAGGTACAGGGCGACCCGTTCCGCGAGTACGAGATTATCGACAAAGTCAACGAAATGTTAGGAGAATAAAAACCATGGCAGATACTCAACTGACTAAAAAATATTTTGCCTCCGACGCTGAGGTCAAATGGTGCCCGGGCTGCGGCGATTACGCTATCATGAACGCTGTACGCCAGGGGATGGTTGCCGCTGGCAAACCCCGCGACGAAGTAGCCATTGTGTCCGGTATTGGCTGCTCCAGCCGTTTCCCCTATTACATGGAGACCTACGGCTTTCACACCATCCACGGTCGTGCGGCTGCCATCGCCTCCGGTGTAAAAGTTGGCAATCCCAAACTGGATGTGTGGGTCATTTCCGGCGACGGCGACTCCACCGCCATCGGTGGTAACCACTTCATCCACGCCATCCGCCGCAACATGGACCTGAACTACGTACTGATCAACAACAAGATCTACGGTCTTACCAAAGGTCAGTATTCTCCCTGCTCTGAGCTGGGTCAGATCTCCAAGACCAGCCCGTACGGCGTTATCGACTATCCTATGGCTCCGTTGAAAGTTGCCATGGGCGTGGGCGCTACCTTCATCGCCCGTGGCCTCGACGCCAAGATGAAGCTCTCTGAGGAGATCTGCATCCGTGGTGCCATGCACAAAGGGTTCAGCATGATGGAGATCTACGCCAACTGCGTAATTTACAACGATGGCGCTCATTCTCAGCTGGTAGACAAAGAAACCGGCGACAACTACTGCATCGTACTGCGCAACGGCGAGAAGATGATCTTCGGCAATGAGCAGCAACTGTGCTTGGTACAGGATGGCTTCGGCATCAAAGCCGCCAAGGTTGCCGATGTAGATGAGAAAGACATCCTCGTCCACGACGAGAAAAACGCCGAGCTTGGCGCCCTGCTGGCGGGTATGCGTCCTGACGCTGGCCTGCCTATTGCTCTTGGCATCATCTACGCTGACGACAGCAAGAAGACCTACAACGACATGGTCTACGAGCAACTTGAAGAAGTTAAAGCCAAGCGTGGTCGCAGCGTTGATGACATCATGCGCGAAGGTCACACCTGGACTGTGTAATTTCATCACACATATGCAACAACAAAAAAGCCCGGGAATTTTCCCGGGCTTTTTACATTCCACCTGTCTTGGCCGTTTATATGGCAAACATGCAATCCTCATCCTTGTTATGTTCCAACAACTCGCTTATGGCATTCACGCTCAACGCTTCAGCGATAAGGAAACCCTGCATCTGTTGGCAGTTGCGCCGATACAGATAATCGGCCTGCTCTTCGGTTTCCACCCCTTCAGCGATAATATCCATCCCCATGTTGCGCGACATGGCAATCATGGTTTCAACAATAGCCGCCGATTCTCCGCTATCAAGCAAATCAATCAGGAAAGACCGGTCAATTTTCAGTCGGTCGATGTGATAACGCATCAGATAGTTCAGGGATGAGTAACCGGTACCGAAATCATCTATGGCCAGGCGCACACCCATGGCGGTTATCTCCTCCAGCACCTGACGTCCATGAGTTGAGATGTTCATCAATATCGTTTCAGTAATATCCAATTCCAGCTGTTCTGGCTGCAAACCGCCATCACCAAGGGCAGTCTGTATATCACTTACAAGTTCACCGTGTTCAATCTGTTTCCCGGACAGATTAATAGACAAGTTCAACGGCTGCGCCACCTGCCGCTGCAACTCTGCCATGTGACAGCACGACTGGCGCAATACCCATGCACCAATGGGCAAAATCAGTCCACA
>JAMOOS010000067.1 GCA_027065245.1 Desulfuromonadaceae bacterium
AATATGCAGATCGATGGGATAGGTTATCTTTATATTCTGCTCATGGCCCTCAACGCAGAATACCCGATGTCCCATGCGCATAACCAGCTGGCAATCATCGGTGGCGTTGTCTATGCCGTCCGCAAGTGCCTCGCGGTGGGCACGCAGTATCAACTCACGGGCAAACGCCTGAGGGGTCTGGCCGCGGCGGAAGCGGGCGCGATCAGGAATATTGCTGATAAAGCCATCAGCATCTACTACTACCAGAGTATCGGCAGAAGGGATAACGGTGTCCACCGCGCCATGCTTCTTTACCGCCGCCACCAGCTCGGTAATAACCGCATGAGAAAGAAACGGCCTCACGCTGTCATGGATCAGTACCGAGTCGCTGTTGTCACTGCATGCTTTAAGGCCGATAAATGATGATTGCTGTCGCGTTTGCCCGCCTGTAACCACCCGGGCAACTTTGCCAAACGAATACTGCGCCGCCATCTCCCACACCTGCTCAACGTAATCATGGTGGCATACCACGACAATCTCATCCACCACGGCACAGGTTTGAAACACCTTCAGTGTGTGTGCCAGCACCGGCATCCCGGCCAGTTTGATAAATTGCTTGGGTTGCTGATTCTGAAAGCGCATACCGGAGCCGGAAGCCAAAATTATCGCACTAATCACAGCCCACCCTCTCCCACTCAAACCCGGCCACGCTGCGGCTGGCGCTGTCAAAGTCGATGCCAATGAGATAGATATCGTCATCCTCATTCAGATACTTGGCGTGGTAGTTCTTCTCTTTTATCTGCGCCAGCGCTGCATCCTGGCCATCTACCTTGAACTCCATAATGTAGATATGGCCGTTGAGCTTTACCGTCAAATCGATGCGGCCGGTGCTGGTAACATCTTCAGCAATCATATCCAGACCCAAACTGGCCAGATAGGCGTAGATAATGCTGGCGTAGTAGCCTTCGTAGCTGGCGATGGCGTTTTTGGTGTGGTTGTTGTACGGGATGGCGGCAAACAAACTGCGCAAGGTGGTTTCAAAAGCGGCCATGTCGGCGTGTTTCAGCGCGGTGTAGATAGCCCCGCGCGCTGGCTGGGTATTGCCGATGTCACTCAAGTAGGCGGCGATGGCGTTGTGAAACGAGGTGGCAACTTCGCGGTTGGGAAAACCGAGCACATATTCCATGCCGCCAAATTCCATCTCTCTGGCTTCTTTGATGCTCAAGTAGCCGCTTTGAAACAGCAATGGTTCTAGGTGGATGTTTTCGATATCAAAGCTGTCGATGAGATCTTCGGCAACCACGATGTTATCTATGTGGGGGACAAAGTAATTGTTCTGCTTAAGCAGCTTGACCAGCAGTGTCGGTGTGCCGGTGGAAAACCAGTGGTTTTTGAAGCGATGGCCGCTATCGATAAACAGCAAAATATCAAATGGATTGTAGACCGGCTCACCAAGAAAATTATAGCCGTTGTACCACAAACGCACTTTATCCATATCCACCCCGGCCAGATGCTTGGCAAAGGTGGTGTCCAAATCGTGCTGGGTATAACCGCAGATAGTAGCGTAGCGTTTATCCAGAGTGATGTCTTTAAGATTGTTCAAGCCGCTGAAGATGGACACCTTGGCAAATTTGCTCACACCAGTTAAAAAGGCGAACTTGATATACTCGTCGCTGTCCTTGATGGTGGTGTATAAATCTTTGAGAATCTCGCGCCCCTCTTTGGCCACGTCGAGCTGGTCGAGATTGTCGACGATGAGTTTATCGTATTCGTCGACGAGAATGACGACCTTCTGATTGTATTTCTTGCTGGCGTGTTCTATCAGATATTGCAGGCAATCACCGCCGTGGCAATTTTGCGGGCAGGCAATGCCCAGCCGTTCCTGATTGCGCCGCAGCAGGTTATGCACATCCTGCAGCATCTCCTCACGGTTGCGCCCTACACCGGCAAAGCTGAGTTTTATTACCGGGTAGGTAATATCCCAGTCCCACTGGTCATAAATTGCCAAACCGTCAAACAGTTCACGCCGCCCTTCAAACAGCGCCTGCATAGTGGAAACCAGCAGGCTTTTACCGAAGCGGCGCGGGCGCGAGAGAAAGTAGTAAGAGCCGTTGTTTATCAGTTCCTGTATCTGCGCTGTTTTGTCCACATACAGATAATCATCGGAACGGATCTTTTCAAAGGTCTGGATACCGATGGGCAGTTTTTTCAGTTGCAGCATGGCGTAAGTCTCCAGTGCGCGCAGGCAGTCATGATTCGCATAATCATGACAGACAGGGGGGGGCAATCGACATCAACCTGTATGGCAACGAAGCACCGCAAACTGTGACCAACCTTTTTCCACCGCAGCGCGCCGTGATTCATCATTCAAGGCAGCAACTAAAACAGACCAGAGAGCTTGGCCAGAAAACCGGCCATGGAAATGGCAGAAAACACCATGGCAAACGAGAATAGCCGGAACGACATGGCGCGATTTTCCCGCAGCCCGGCATCAATTTTGGTATCAACCTTATCTATAAGGGTATCGAGCTTCTCGTTGATCTGCTCAAGACGACGGTCAACCTGAGCAAAACGCATATCCACCTGCTCAAAGCGCTTGTCCACCTGCTCGAAGCGCTTGTCCACCTGCTCGAAGCGCCTGTCCATGTCCCGCTTCAGCTCCAGCTGGGTATCGTGGGCTTCCTTAAAGCGCCGATCCATATCCCGCTTCAAATCGATCTGACCACGACTCAGATCATCGATCTGGCGCTGCAGGGTATCAAAGCTGCGCTCGAAGTACTGGGAGGTGGGGATAAACTTGGCTATCAGCACCTCCATGCTTTTTTCACTTATAGTGATTTCGGTTTCTTCGCTCATGGTTTAAACATAACAAATATGCTTATAGCTGTCAAAATACACTCCTAGCCGCCAAACACCATCCTGGCCTTGGCAACGCCGCGCAAGTAACGCACATTACGCGCTGCTGCCAGGCGCGTCATTCGCGGTGCGCTGCCAACGCTGTCGCCAAAATGGTCAAAGAACTGGTTGGAATGGGTGACAAATGCGTTGAGGTTAATGCCCAAGCGCTGCAGTATGGCGGGACAGCTTGCGGATATGGCGCCGGTCTTGTCGGGATGTACTGCTCGGCCTACAGTATCGAGCAGTTCCAGATAGTCCGGCAGGGTAAAGGGGATGGCTCCGGCGTTTGTTACGTCAAACGGCAGCAGGTCGGCGCACGGTATTTGTGCTAGTGGTTCGTCTGTGCTGGAAATGTGTTCCTGTTTTTGTGTCGGTTCTTCTGTTGGCGGCGCAGT
>JAMOOS010000068.1 GCA_027065245.1 Desulfuromonadaceae bacterium
TCGCCACACTCATGGCAGCGCAAGATTTGCTCAGATAGTCCACCAGCAGGCGTACGCCGCAGCCGCTGGCGCCAACGGGGTAGCCGGGGCGGCCTTTTTCCTCCCAGGCGGTGCCGGCGATATCCAGGTGGGCCCAGCTGTGTTCGGCGGTGAACTCTTGTAGAAAAGCGGCGGCGGTGATGGTTCCGGCGGGGCGGCCACCGATATTCTTGAGGTCGGCGGCGCTGCTTTTGAGCTGGTCGCGGTATTCTTTGAACAGCGGCAGCGGCCACAGTCGCTCACCTGTTGCTTCGCCGGCGGCGCGCAGCTTGGCCAGCAGTTGCTCGTCGCTGCCGAGAACGGCGCTGGCGTGATGCCCCAGGGCGATAATGCAGGCGCCGGTGAGGGTGGCGATGTCGATGATGTGGCGTGGCTGGCGGCGTGCCACCCAGCTGATGGCGTCGGCAAGGATCAGTCGGCCTTCGGCGTCGGTGTTGAGAATTTCTATGCTCTTGCCGTTGAGGGCGGTAACTATATCGCCGGGGCGGCTGGCGTGGGCCGAGGGCATGTTTTCCACCGCCGGAATTACGCCGACGATGTTAACCGGCAGCCGCAGCCGCGCGCAGGCCACCAGCGTGGCGATAACTGCTGCGCCCCCCGCCATATCCATCTTCATCTGATCCATGCCCTCGCCAGGCTTCAATGAGATGCCGCCGCTGTCGAAGGTGACGCCTTTGCCTACCAGGGCTATGGGGGGCGTGTCGTCACTGCCGCCGCGATATTCCAGTTCGATGAGACGCGGCGGGTTATCGCTGCCCCGCGCTACCGCCAGCAGGGCGTTGAAGCCGTGGCGGCGCAGTTGTTCCTCGCCCATGATATTACAACTCAAGCCGTGGCAATCGCGGGCGGCTTCCCAGGCGATCTGGGCAAGAAACTGCGGATTTTTCACGTTGCCCGGTTCATTGACCAAATCGCGTGCCAGCCATACGGCGGCGGTGATGGTACGGCGGCGTTCCATCTGTTGGCGTAGCGCGTCCAGTTCGTCGGCGTTTGCGCCGCACAGCAGGCAGTGGCGCACCGGCGCGCTGGTGTCGGCGCTGTTTTTGTAGCGCTCAAAGCGGTAGCATTCCAACAGGGCGGCGTCGAGAAGCAAGTCGCCGAGCTGAGCTTGTTCCATGGCGGGGAAGCGGCTTAGATCAAAGGCGAAACTGGTCAGTTTGCGCTGGCGTAATTGCTGAACCGCCGTGGCCGCGGCAGTGCGCAAAGCGGTGGTGTCGGCGCTATCGCCCAGGCCGAGCAGCAGCAGCCGCGGGCTGTTTTTTGCGTCGCCATGCAGCAGCAACGTCTGGCCGCTGGCACCGTTGAACTCGCCGCTGTCACCAATCTGCGCGGCAGTGGCGCCTGTGCACCACGGCTGCAGGTCAAATCCGGCTTTCCAGTCGGCTGTGGTGCAGGCGGCAATTATGCATTCCACCGGTTGTTCCAGGGTGGTATGGCAGGAAGTATCTATATCGAGGCTCATGATGGCGCGCATGGTTGATTAATCCTTAACAGTGTTCGCGGGTTTTGTGGAAAGTAATATCGGGCCATTGTTCCATGGTGTGTTGCAGACGCCACTCGTTAACGGCGAGAAAGGCCAGATTTCCTTCGGCGTCGTTGGCCAGTTGCAGCTGGTTTTTGCGCGTGAAATCCTCCAGCAATTTTTTGTCGGCGCAATCTATCCAGCGGGCGGTGGCGTAGTCGACGGTTTCGTATACCGCGTCCACACTGTATTCAGCGCGCAGCCGTGCCATGATAACGTCGAACTGCAGCACACCCACGGCACCGAGGATATACTCGCTGCCGCTCAAGGGCCGGAACAGTTGCACGGCGCCTTCTTCGGCCAGTTGAGTAAGCCCTTTATCCAGTTGCTTGGTTTTCAGCGGGTTTTTAAGGCGTACGCGGCGAAAATGCTCCGGGGCGAAACTGGGGATGCCGGTGAATTTTAGTGGCTCTTTGCTGGTGAAGGTATCGCCTATTTTAATGGTGCCGTGGTTGTGGATGCCGATGATGTCACCGGCGTAGGCCTCCTCCACGTGGCTGCGGTTCTGCGCCATGAAGATGGTGGCGTTGGCTACGGTAATCTCTTTGCCGATGCGGTGATGGCGCATTTTCATGCCGCGTTCAAAACGCCCGGAGCAGATGCGTAAAAAGGCGATACGGTCGCGGTGTGCCGGATCCATGTTGGCCTGAATTTTAAAGACAAAACCGCTGAACTCTTTTTCGTAGGGGGAAACCTCGCGCGTGGTGGTGGGACGCGGAATCGGTGCCGGTGCCAGCTCGACAAAGGCGTCGAGCATCTCCTGGACGCCGAAATTGTTGATGGCGCTGCCGAAAAATACCGGCGTCTGGCTGCCGCGCAGATATTCCTCCACGTCAAAGGGGTTGGCGGCGCCTTCTAGCAGTTCTATATCTTCACGCAACTCGTCGGCCTGATCGCCCAGCAGCTCGTCCAGGCGCGGATCGGCCAGATTGTCGATGACGATTCCGGCGTTGACGCGGGTGTTGTCACCGGCGCTGAACAGGTGCAGCTGCTTGCGGTACAGGTTGTAGGTGCCCTTAAAACGCTTGCCCATGCCGATGGGCCACGACAGCGGCGCGCATTCGATCTGCAGTGTTTCCTCGATATCGCCGAGAATATCCAGCGGCGCCAGCCCTTCGCGATCAAGTTTGTTGACAAAGGTGATGATGGGGGTGTTGCGCATGCGGCACACTTCCATCAGCTTGCGTGTCTGGGTTTCCACCCCTTTGGCGCTGTCGATCACCATCAGGGCGCTGTCCACGGCGGTAAGGACGCGGTAGGTGTCTTCGGAAAAATCCTGGTGACCGGGGGTGTCGAGCAGATTGATCTCGTAGTCGCGGTAGTCAAACTTCATCACCGACGAGGTTACCGAGATGCCGCGTTCCTGCTCCATGGCCATCCAGTCGCTGGTGGCGTGGCGCGATGCCTTGCGCGCCTTGACCGCGCCCGCCATTTGAATGGCACCGCCGAACAGGAGCAATTTTTCGGTGAGGGTGGTTTTACCGGCGTCGGGGTGGCTGATGATGCCGAAGGTGCGGCGTCTGTCTACCTGCTGCTGAAAATGCTTTTCCATGGAATGAATGATTGCCGTTTCGTTGATGTGTTAATTGTAGATGAATTTAAGGGCCTGTGCCGCTGTCGCTTCGGCATTGGCCACGCAGTCGTTGAGACCAATGCCGTCAAAGGCGTTGCCGGTCAAAAACAGTCCCGGCATCTGACGCAGCTCGTCGCGCAGTTGGCGTACCAGGGCGGCATGGCCGTAGATGTATTGCGGGATGGCGCGCTGATGGCGGAAGATGCGGCAGAATTCCGGTTCGATCTCTATGCCCATTATCCGTTTCAGATCTGCCTGTACCAGCACCCGAATTTGCTCATCGGTGCAGGAGGCGGCCCTGGGGTTGGTGGCGCCGCCGTGCATGGAGCGCAGCAGCACTTTGCCGTCCGGGGCGCGGTGGGGAAAGATGCTGGAATCCCACAGCGTGCCGAGAACCGAACAGCCCTGAGAGCGTGGAATGAGATAGCCGAAGCCGTTGAGGTCGCATTCCAGCTTGGCGGCGTCGTAACCAAAACACACCACGTTGAGAGGCGCGTAGGGGATGGTGCGCAGCAGTTTAGCCGCCGTTGGTGTTATTCTGTCGAGCATTTTCGCCAGCGCGTCGGCGGGGGCGGCGTTGATGACAACATCGGTGTCGATTTGACTGCCGTCGCTCAGTTCAAGTACAAAATGATCATAATATTCGATGCTTTCCACGCCGAGGCCGGTGCGGATGGGCGCGCGCAGATTGTCGCTCAGGGCGCGGGTAAGCTCCTCGATACCGCCGTCAAACGAGGTGAGCACGCCGCCCGGCCCGGCGGCGCTGGCCACCTGCTCTCCAGCGGCGCGCCGCTGGCGTTTTTGTTTAGCCAGCTTCAGCATCGCCTTGAGCAGACCGCCGTATTCCCGTTCCAGTTCGGCAATGCGTGGAAAGCAGCTTTGCAGGCTCATGGTTTCCGGATCGCCGGCAAAAATCCCCCCAGCCATGGGTGCGATAAGCTTGTCCAGCGCCTCGGCACCCAACCGGCGCCGGGCAAACTCAGCCAAGGTTTCGTCGCTGTCATCCTGTTTGGCTTTGATAAAAAATTCCGCCACCAGTCGCGCTTTGCCGCGTGCGCTCAACAGTCTGGAAAGGAGAAATTCAGCGCCGTTTTCCGGCAGCTTGTGCAGGGCGTTGTCGCAAAAAACAAAACGTTTGCGGGCGTTGTCGCTGGAGCGCAGCAGCTTGTTGCCAATGGCCAATTTTTTGCACAACTGCAGCGTTGCCGGTTTGTTGTCGAGAAAACCGTTCGGTCCCCATTCACACAGATAACCGTTTTCCAAACGACTCCATATTTTGCCGCCGCAGCGCGGCTGACGCTCGATAACAGTTATCTCCAGCTCTGCGCCACCGGCGCTGTTTTCCAGTGCGTAGGCGGTGGCCAACCCGGAGATTCCGGCGCCGATGATGGTGACACGTGTCATGACTTTTCCCCCTCCATGCGGATAAATGGCCCAGCAACACGGCACTATACATCATCAGCCGTTCAAATGTCCATCAACCGTGCCCTATACCTTGACCTTGGCGGTTGGCGTACCTATATTAAGGCACGCCTGCCGTGGCATTACCGTCCGCGGCAACTTTATATATGATGCGGTGAACGCGGTGCGTTGATTCCGCAAAGGGAGTGGACAGACGATGGCAGAAAACTACTACGATATTCTCGGCGTCGACAAAACGGCGACCGATGCAGAAATAAAGAAAGCCTATCGCAAACTGGCGGTAAAATATCATCCCGATAAAAACCCCGGCGACAAGCAGGCTGAAGAGCGGTTCAAAAAGGTGAGCGAAGCCTACGCGGTGCTGAGCGATCCGGAAAAGAAACAGCAGTACGATCAATTTGGCGAAAGCGGTTTCCATCAGCGCTATTCGCAGGAGGATATCTTCCGTGGCGCCGATATGGGCGATATCTTCAAGGAGTTCGGCTTCGGCGGCGATATCTTCAGCCAGTTGTTCGGTAACGCTGGCGGTGCCGGTTGCGGCAGCCGTGGCTGCTACGGCGGCGGTTCGCCATTTCAGCAGCCGTTTGGGCAGCAACGCCAGCAGCCGGTCAAAGGACGCGACTATGTGATGCAGCTCAACATACCGCTGCGTCAGGCGGTGCTTGGCGGCGAACGCCCGCTGAGTTTCCGCCACGAAGGGGGCAGTGAAACGCTGCAGGTGCGCATACCGGCGGGGGTGGAAAGCGGTAAAAAACTGCGCATTGCCGGCAAAGGCGCAGCCAGCCCCAACGGCGGTCCCAACGGCGACCTGTTGCTGGAGATCACCGTCGATCCCGATCCGGTGTTCCGCCGTGAAGGCAACGATCTGCACGTGCAGGTGCGCGTACCCTACACCACCGCCTGCCTTGGCGGCAGCGCCACCGTGCCCACCATGGAAGGAGATAAGCGGATAAAAGTGCCCGCTGGTACCGGCAACGGCAGTAAAATCCGCCTGCGCGGCCACGGCGTACCCGCCCACGGCAAACACCCCAAGGGCGATCTCTACGCCCAGATCATGGTAGAAGTACCCAAAAACTTAAGCGCCAAACAAAAAGAACTGCTGGAACAACTGCGCGAACACGGCCTGTAACGGGCCGTGTTTATGTGGTTTCTTTTGTTGACCTCCACGGCGTTTTCGCCGGCGATGTGTTTGATGGGCAGCAGATAAGCGCTACCTACGGCCATTTCTTTGCCGATGAGGTGGCGGATAAACTGACTCATGAAAGCGGCGATGCAACTGGTTCTATCTTCAGTGGAGTTACAAGGTGAGGCTGGACTATTTTCTGATAAACACCGACCGCCTTTTGTCTGGTACCGGAGTCCGCCGCTGTCAAGTAGCGGGCTCCGGTACAGATGGAGAGTATGTCATCAAGTTGTCAAAACGGTGCCGGCGTTGGCAAAGAAAAAGCGCTCTCCCAGGCGGTTGGCCAGCCGGGCGGCTTTTTGCAGGCCGGTACAGTGGGAAACACCGACTTTAGCAATCTCAAAACGGTCGAAGATTTGCAGGGTTTTTTCAAATTGCTCGTCGTCGGCAAAGCCTAGGTGGGTGCCGCCAACCACGGCATGGATGTTTTTGCCGGGGAAATTGTCTACCACGTATTCGATAATATTTACCAGTCCGGCATGAGCGCAACCGAGGACAATGATCAGTCCCAACGGCGTTTCAACCACCATCGACAGGTCGTCGGGCAGCGGATCTGGTTGCAGAATCTGACCGTTGGCACCGACGGCAGTCTGCTGACTATCGCCCTTTTCGAAATCGTTGTTTCTGGGTATCTCGCCGGTAAGATAAACTCCGCGGCCTACTTCGCGCAGTTCGCGCTGTAACTTGAAATTTGCCCCGATGGATTCCAGATAGTCTCGCTTCCACGCGATGCCGACATAGCGTTGCCGTCCTTCAACGTTCCAGTAACGGTCAGCAAAAATACCCGGATGGGCGTAGATGTCCACTTCACTGTTGCATTCCAGTACCTGCTCCAGCCCGCCGGTGTGGTCATAGTGGCCATGGCTGAGCATCAACGCCTTGATGTCGGCCAGATTTTTGCCAAGAACGCGTGCGTTATTGATAATGGTATTGCCCTGGCCGGTGTCAAACAGATAGTTGCCCTGGGGTGTTTCCAGATAACAGGCAAAGCCGTGTTCACCCAGTACACCAAACGGTCGCGCGACACTGTTTTCGCATAAAATTGTCAAATTGATAGCCATGATTCCCTCCCGGTAAAATTAGGTGGTGGCGCAACGTTTCTGCCATTATACTATTCCTTTATTGGCTTTATCACTACAAAATCGCCTGCCGTGTGGCAAGGCAGTGACTGAGATACCGGCAGAGAGCACGATCTGTTGCCGGTTTGCCTGTGGAGGAGTTGCGTTATAGTTTTGAGGAGGGGGCTGGTGGTGAGCGAATGCGAGTATATCGGAGTCCACAGCTGGTCGGTATAATCAGCACAGCCGTTTTTTTACATACGAACTTGAAGCATTTGAATTTATTCAGTAGAGTCGCCATATGAGGCTGATGGTTGTGTCATTGCATGCGGGGACCGGAGGGGAAAAAGATGTGGACGAGAAAACGACTGGTTGTGCTGATTACGTGTATGTTCCTGGCGTTGTTGGTTGTCGCCTGCTCCAAGCGCGACGACAAGGCGACCTCCGCTGAAGTCACTCCCATAGAAGATGCGCAGTCGCAAACGGATACGGAGGTTGGCGTTTCTCCGGCGGCTGGTGGCGAAGAGGGGGATGTTGGTGAGGAGTGTAAAGAACATGAATATGTGTTGTCACCGGGCTTTAGTGGAGAGCTTCAATTTCATATAAAGTTGCCGTTCCATACTTGTGCTGCCTTGAACGAGGATGAGATTGGCGTAGAGGATTTGTCGATCTCTAAAGATCTGTCTTATTGGAAAAAAATTGGCGTTATTTTCACCTGTGAACCATGTGAACTGGACGTAGTGACTGAAACGATTTCTCTGTGGGGAATCCGTTACCCGCAGGAGTTGCTCGATCAGTACTATGAAAGACGTAAACCGGATAAAACTCGTTATATTGCCATCAATGACGTTGTTTTTGGCAACAAGGTGGTAGCAACAGCACTTTCCAACCCTGATGAGGGTGTGTGTGTGATTACGCGTATTGGCGAATATCGTACTGCGCGTGAAGTCGGTAATATTGATGCCAACACCATGGAGGAGATGCTCAATGGTGACATGAGTATAGTAAGAAATGGTATTGAATTGCAGCTGGAACAATTAGAGCTGTCGCAATTGAGTTATTATGTTACGCTTAATATAGCTGTTACTCTGCCGTCCAGCAATAATGAATTAAATAATGGCTGTGATAACTATATGTATATCAATGGAAAGAAAGTATTGTTACGCATTTTCTTTGATCCTGATGGCGACAGGATGTTTCACATCACCGGTCCATGGGAAACGGAGTATTGTGAGTAAATAGTAATATGCGCCGCAATCGTTGTGCTGGTAACATATTTCGATTATGCCAGCTGGTATTGCTGCATATTGATTTATGGCTCGTGGGCAACCTGAATCAGTAAAGTCTTTATCAGCATTGTCCTTCTCGGGTATGGGTTGATAGTTTATGTACAAACCATCTTACCCATCCCGGAAAGATAATGCTCTATTTTTTAGCGCCTGCTAACCACAGATTCTGCGGAGGAGGCATTTTTATTTAGTTGTCAATAAGACTTGTCTGTTAATCTGCGTGTCCAAATATTGCTTGCGCAGAGGGATTTTTTATGCAGATTGGTGGGGAAATCGTTGTCAAAATAATGGTAACGATTACAGTGAGATGTCCGGTTGATTCTATTTTTTAAGCGCTTTGATAACCACGAACCCGCCTGCCGTGGGGTCGGTGCAGTTGTGGATGCGCCCGGCGGCTGGTTGTCCGGCCAGCAGGGTGTGGCAGTTGGCGGTCGGGGTGAGGGCGGCGTGGCGCAGGTGGTGTTCCATTGTGGCGCAGGTAAGGAATCTGGCGTCGCGGTAGAAGCGGCTGTGGCGCTGGCGTTGCTGATATTCACGCCCGAGTTGGCTGGCGGCGTTGATGAAGCCCACTACCACGCTGCCGCCGGGGCGCAGCAGACGCCGTGCTTCGCTGAACGCGGCACCGACATCGGTGAAAAAGCACACACAGGTTATCATGACGATAACGTCAAAGCTGGCGCTGGCAAAGGGCAGCCGTTCCGCCGCCGCCTGACATACCTCAATACCGCGCCGCTGTGCCCGCGCCAGCATGGCGGCGCTGATATCCACGCCAATGTTAATGCCCAGCGGCGCGGCAAATAGCCCACTGCCCACGCCCACTTCCAGCGTCGTTCGCGGTGACGGCGGCAACATCTGGCGCAGCGCCGCCAGTTCGGCGTGGTAGATGTCGCGGTGTTCGACGAACCAGCGCTCGTATTCTTCCACATGGCGGTCAAACGGCTGGTCATGGCTATCTGCGGCACACATCAAAACTCTACTTCCTGCAGGGCAAAGCGGTTTTTATCCTGCGCTTTCAGGTAGGCTTCCTCGGCACTGATCAGTTGCTGTTTAAGATAATCGGCCAGAACATCGTCCATCATCTGCATGCCGACGTTTTTGCCGCCCTGGATAATATTGCGGATATTGCTGATGTTGTTTTCGCGGATGCTGGCAGAGAGGCCGGTGGTGCCGACAAGGATTTCGTTGGCGGCAATGCGGCCGCCACCCTCTTTTTTAAGTAGCAACTGGGCGCAGATGCCGCGCAGGGAATCGGCCAGCATGGTGCGCGCCATCCCCTGTTGATCGGCGGGGAAGACGTCGATGATGCGGTCGATGGTTTTTACCGCCGAGTTGGTGTGCAGGGTGCCGAACACCAGTGTGCCCATGGAGGCGGCGGTAAGGGCCAGTGAGATGGTCTCGTAGTCGCGCATTTCGCCGACGAGAATGACATCGCAATCCTGGCGGCAGGCGGTGTGCAGCCCGGCAGCGAAGGAGGGGACATCGCTGCCCACTTCACGCTGGCAGAAGACGCTGTTCTTGTTGGGATGGACGAATTCGATGGGCTCCTCGATGGTGAGAATATAGCGGGAGAAATTGTCGTTGATGTAGTCGATCATGGCCGCCAGCGTGGTGGATTTACCGCTGCCGGTGGGGCCGGTTACCAGTACCAGGCCGCTGCGCAGGGAGGCAAAGGATTTCAGCACCGGCGGCAGGCCGAGATCCTCCAGCGTGAGGATCTTGGTGGGGATAATACGGAACACTGCGCCAAAACCGTGTAGCTGGCCGTAATAATTGGCGCGAAAGCGTGAATGCTCGTCTTTCTCGTAGGCGAAATCGACATCGTGATGATCGAGAAAGTGGGACCAGCGTTCCGGGGAGCAGATCTCCTTGAGGTAGGCCACCATGGTATCCTCGTCGATGGGCGCTTCGCCGTCGATGGCGATCATGCGGCCATGTTCGCGTATTTTGGGCGGCTGCCCCTGCAGCAGATGCAGATCGGAGGCGCCGCGTTCCAGCATAATGTCAAATAAACGGTCGATTTTTGCCATTAATCTTGTCCTTCCACCACAATGCTAAAACTGCTGCTCGGGCTGATACTCTTTGAACGGCGTCTTGTTGGTCGCTTCAAACCACGCCTCGCTGCCGTCGATAACGCCGTCGCTCACCAGCCGGTGCAGCGAATCCTCCAACTGACACATTCCCTGGTCGCGGTTGATCTGTATCATGGTGGGCAGCTGGAACATGCGATCCTCGCGGATGAGGTTGGCGATGGCGCTGTTGTTGAACATCACTTCCAGCGCCAGAGCGCGTCCGTCACCGTCGGCGCGGGGAATAAGGCGCTGGCAGATGATGCCGCGGATCGATTCGCTGATCATGGAGCGGATCTGCCCCTGCTGGTCGGCGGGGAACAGATCGAGAATACGGCTGATGGTCTGGGCGGCGCCGGTGGTATGCAGGGTGGCGAACACCAGATGACCGGTTTCCGCCGCCGAGATGGCCAAAGTGGCGGTTTCGCGGTCGCGCAGTTCGCCGATCATGATGATGTCCGGATCTTCGCGCAAAGCGGCGCGTAAAGCGTTGGCGAAACTATCGGTGTGAGTACCCACCTGACGCTGGCTTATGTGTGCCTGTGCCGCGGTAAACACGTATTCGATGGGGTCTTCCATGGTGATGATGTGTTCGGCGCGGTTCTGGTTGATAAGCTCGATCATGGCCGCCATGGTGGTGGTTTTGCCGCAGCCGCTCGGCCCGGCGATGAGTACCAGCCCCTGATTGTATTCAGTGAGCTGCTTTAAGCTGTCGGGCAGACCCAGTTGCTCAAATGTGGGTACCTGACGGCTGACTAAGCGGAAGGCGCCGTCCCAGCCGCGGCTTTGGCGGGCAAAACAGCTGCGGCAGCGGCCCACGCCGGGCACATCGCAGCAGGTATCCAGCGCCAGATCGCTTTTGAGCGCGTCTTTCTGGGCACCGTCGAGGATGCCGAACAGCAGTTCTTCGCTCTCGCGTGCCGACAGGGGCGGGCGTTTCAGCGCCTGCAGGGCACCGTTGCAGCGGATAAGCGGCGGCGCACCGGCGTTGATGTGCAGATCGGAGGCGCCACGTTCAAGAGCGTAGGCCAGATAATGCTCCAGCCGGGTGAACGCGGCGATATTGTCGGGGGTGGCGGCAGCGGCGGGCGGCGGTGGATTGGCACTGCCGGTTGACGCTGCTGATTTTGCGACCGTCTGTTCAAAACGCTGGCGGATAGCGGCGACATTTTCCTCACTCAGTACCCGTGCCCGTACCAGCAGTTGCGCCAGATCGAATTCGGGATGAGCATCCACATAAGCCTTGGCCTTGGCCAGCAGTTCGGCGTTGGCAAGCTTGTTGTGCAGCACCACTTTTTCTACAAACAGGTCGAACGTAGTCATGGCGTAACCTCCGAAAATTAAACGTCCATGTCCAGTTGCTTGCCCTGTTCGTCACCCTGCTGGTTCTGCTGCAGCATCCAGTGGCCGAGGCTGCCGATATCCTCGCCGTTGCAGTTTACCTCGTTGGCGGGAAGGATAATCTCGATTTCATCGCGGCTTACATTGATAAACCCGGCGTGGAGCAGGTGGTTGCCGCTCTGGCGTTCCCACACCCGCGCGCCGGTTACGGCGATGAACTGGCGCGCCTCGCACACCATATCGGTAAGGCGCGTCCCTTTTTTGACGTATACCCGACCAACCACCCGGTAATTGTGGGTGAGGATTACCACCTTCATCATTTTGTTCGGTTCCCGTCCAACACTTAAACTCATGACTTTGATCTCCTGTGGGCAGTGTAAATCGGCGCTGTGACAGTAATAGTAGCAGTTAATCAGTATAACGTAAAACCAGGTTTTTTAATGCCACAATAAAATCGTCTTTAGCGTTCAGCGCGGCACAGCGGCCAAACCACGTTACGCCGTGGCTGTCGGCGTGGGCGGCAAATTCGTGATCTATTTCCACTAGGGTTTCAATGTGGTCAGAGACAAACGATACCGGCACCAGCAGCAGGGCGCGGCGCTCGTCACCGGCGGCGGCGATGAGATCGAGGGTGTCGGGACTCATCCAGCGCACCGGGCCGCTGCGACTCTGGAAGCCGAGCTGATGATCGTGCTCGCCCAGGCGTTCCATCACCCCGGCCACGGTGGCGCGCACATGGTCGAGGTAGGGATCGCCATTGTCGATACACTTTTGCGGCAGGGCGTGGGCGGAAAAGATGATGCGCAATCGCTGCCGCTCGCTGGCGGGCACACTCTCTATACCATCCTGTACCCGTGCCGCCAGCGCGTCGAGATATTCGGGGTGGTCGTGCCAGTGCTCAATAAAGGTGCAGGCGAGTTCAGGGTAATGTGCCGCTACGGCGCGGTTGAAGTCGTTGATGCTGCTGCCGGTGGTGGCGGCGGTATAGTGGGGATACATGGAGAGGATTACCGCCGTAGCTATCTTGTCGCGCCGCAGTTGTTTTACCACCTCGGCGGCGCGGGGGCTGGTGTAACGCATGGCCACGTAGCCACGCCAGTGGCGGCCTAAGGCGGCGGCGGTTTGTTCCGCCTGGGCGCGGGTAAATTGCAGCAACGGTGATTTGCCACCCATCAGGCGGTAGTTTTCTCGTACCGTTTTAGCGCGAAAGTGGGCGATAACCCGCGCCAGTGCCGGTTGCAGCAGCGCCGGCAGCGGCAGACGGATCAACTCGCGGTCGGCAAACAGGCGGTACAAAAACGGTTCTACCTCGTCCAGCGAGGCGGGGCCGCCCATGTTCAGCAGCACCAGCGCGGTGGTCGGTTGTGGCATTTGTCCTCCGGTGAATAAAAAACAGGGCGTTACCATCACGGTAACGCCCTGTATTATTGTCTACAACACACTGTTGGCGCAATCGGTTATTTGCTGCCCAGGCGGTGTACCGTTTCCACCATAAAGATGGCGTTTTGCGGATCTACCTGCGGGGTTATGCCGTGGCCGAGATTAAAGATAAAACCGGGGCGGTCGGCGTTTTCGCGCAGGATACGGGCAATCTCCGCTTCGATAACCGCCTGCGGCGCGTACAGTACCGACGGATCGAGGTTGCCCTGTACCGCTACATCGTCGCCGAGAATGTCACGCGCTTTGCCCAGGGAGATGTGCCAGTCGAGGCCGATCACATCGCTGTCAGCCTGTTTTACCAGTTCCAGCATGGTGCCGCTGCCTTTGACAAAGTAGATAATCGGTACCCCTTTGCCCTTCAGTTTGGCAATGAGTTTGCTGCTGTAGGGGAGGATGTACTTTTCAAAATCGTGGGGCGATACCAGCCCGCCCCAGGTGTCAAATACCTGAATAGTCTGCGCGCCGGCGTCAATCTGCATGTTGAGGTAGTTGGCCGACATGGCCGTTACCTTTTCCATCAGCGCGTGATACAGCTGCGGATCGCCGTACATCATCTTTTTCAGCTCGGCAAAATCCTTACTGCCTTTGCCTTCCACCATGTAGCATGCCAGGGTAAACGGCGCGCCGCCAAAGCCGATTACCGGCACCCGCCCGTCAAGCTGGCGGCGCAGCCCGGCGAGAATCTGCGGCACATACGGTACCGCTGCCGCCATATTCTCCGGCACCGTCAAAGCGTCTACATCGGCGGCGCTGCGCACCGGGTTGGCAAACACCGGCCCGGGCATAAAATCAAGCTTGAGCCCCATGGGTTCCACCGGCGTGAGGATATCGGAAAACATGATGGCGGCGTCGACGCCGAGAATATCCACCGGCTGCAGCGAAACCTCCACCGCCCGATCCACATCCTTGCACAAATCGAGAAAAGTGCCCGCCCCCTGGGCGCGCACGGCACGGTACTGGGGCAGATAACGCCCGGCCTGGCGCATCAGCCATACCGGCACACAATCGACAGGTTGTCCCCAGCAGGCTTTGAGAAAGTTGTATTCGCTCATATTTTTATCCTTTTTGTTGATGTTTTCTATGTCGTCTTGTTGTCGCTGGCCGCTTGTCGTTCCAGCCGCCGCCGGGTTTTGGCCGGGATGTAGTTGCAAAATGGCTCTTCGGCCATGTAGTCGCCGTAGACGGCGTCGGCGCGGGCGCGGCAGCCGCCGCAGACGCCGATGTACTCACATTCACCGCACTTGCCCTTGTAGCTGGCAAAATCGCGCAAATCGTTGAACACCTTGGAGTTGAACCATAAATCGCGAAACGACTGCTCTTTTACGTTGCCCACCGACGAGTGGAAGTAAGAACACGGCTTCAGGTTGCCGAAGCAATCGATAAGGCAGATACTCTGGGCGGCAATACATCCTTTGCCGCCGCCGGTGGAAAAGGTGAGGCTGCGCCGTTCAAACTCTATCCCTTCCTCCTTGGCTTTCTGCGGCACAATTCGGTAGTAATGGGGGGCGCAGGTGGGGCGCATGAGAATATCGTCCTCGTGTTTTTCCTGCTCGTAGTGCCACGAGAGAATCTCCTCATAATCATCTTTGGATATCAGCTCGTTCATAATCTCCTCGCCACGGCCGGTGGGGACAATCATAAACATGTACCACGCCGTGGCGCCCAGCCCCTTGGCCACCTTGAAGGTGTTGGCAATATCGTGCTGATTGCGCTTGGTAAACGACGAGTTGATGAGAAACTTTATGCCGTTGCGTTTTAGTGTGGCGGCGGCACGCACTACGCCGTCAAAAGCGCCGGGACACTGGCGGAAATTGTCGTGCACTTCGGCGGTGGAGCCGTCCAGCGACAGCGACACCATTTTGATATCGGCGTCGCGCATCTGGGCGCATACTTCATCGGTAATAAGGGTGCCGTTGGTGGCGATACACATGCGCAGCCCCTGTTTGGTGCCGTAGCGGGCGATGTCGAACAGGTCGGGACGCATCAGCGGTTCCCCGCCGGAGAGCACCAGTACCGGCTTGGATACCGCGCAGATATCGTCGATGAGTTTATAGGCTTCCTCGGTGGTAAAATCCCCCGTGGCCGCTTCCATATCGGAGGAGCAGCGGCAGTGGACGCAGGACAGGTTGCAGCGGCGCGTGGTTTCCCAGGCGATCCATTTGGGGATATATTTTTCTTTCGATTGTGCCATGTGGTTGGTCTCTCCTCGCTGTTTGAGTCGGCAATTGCGGCAGATGACGCCACAAACATGACCTGCAACCATACTCTATATGTATCGTGCTGGCAAGGGTGACGCGGTCATTTATTACTTAATTGGTTGTTTTTTGTCGTTGCGCCAGCCCCACATTACCACCAGTGTCAGCAGCAGGTATGCCGCGCCAACGCTTACCATGGCGTGGGGGATGTCCATCACGCCCAGCAGCAGGGCGAACAGCAGTGGTCCCAATGCCTGAGATACCTTGTCCAGGCTGCGGTATACGCCCATTACCCGGTTTACTCCCACGCGCCTGCTTACCGGTAGCGATGCCATGAGCAGATTGCGTGAGGCTCCGCTGGCTCCAACCGAAATGCCAAACAGGGTTACCGCCGCCGGTACAATCCAGAATGAATTGCCGAGGAGAAACAGCAACAGGCTGGCAGCGGCGAGAAAACCGCCGCCGTAGACAAAGGGGCGTTTATCGCCGACGCGGTCGGCGCGGGCGCTTATCTGCGGCGCGATGAAAATCATGCTTAGGCCAAACAGCATAATTACCCGGCCTATTGTGGACTGGCTGCTGCCGAGCTGATGCAGATACAGCGGGCTCACATAGTAGAGCAGCCCGGCCATGGCGATGGAATAGGGCATGAGACTGCAGGTGAACATGGTCATGGCGCGGCGGTCGCGCAGCAGAGCGCTCAGGGCGGCGCCGCCGTCGGTGTGGTCGTTATCGCACTGGTGCGGACGGATAAAATGGTCACGCATGAATATCAGGGTGAACAGCAGTGACGCTGCACAGATGGCCGCCGCCACCATAAATACCGGTCGGAAGCCCAGTTGTTGCGCCAGTAGCGCACCTACGGCGTTGCCGCAGATGATGCCGGAAAAAATTCCCGCCACCAGGTTGGAAAAAGCGCGGGCGCGGCGGCGCGGATGGGCCTGACTTAAGACAAATCCCTGTGCCGACATCCACACCATACCGTAACCGCTGCCGGTGAAGGCGCGCGCGGCGATGAACGCCAACGGGTGAAGCGCCAGCGCCGAGGCGGTGGCCCCGGCAATGCTGATGATGGTGCCGACGATGAACGGCTGATGCCAGCCGCGTCGGTCGATCCAGTGTCCCACCGGGATAAGGATAATGCCTCCGGCCAGCATCTCCACACTCACCGGCAAACTCAACACCACCTGACGCGATAATCCGGCTATGGGCTGATAAATCTGTCGCATGTACAGGGGGATAAACGAGTAGCACAGCGCCGCGGCAAATACGTAGAAAAAGGTGGCCGGGCGGATGAGCGAACCGCCGTAGCCCGAGCGGTCACCGGCGCGGTCCAGTTCCGTCAGCAGGGTGGCGTACAGCATCACCATCATCTCCACCACAAACAGCAGCAATAACACCACGATGGTGAGAGAATCGAGGGCAATGGCATTAACGGCGGCGCTGAGAACGGCGCCGTCGAGGATGATTTTTATCGTGCCGACAGTTCTGCCGTCGACTTTTATCGGCAAAAAACTCACCAGTTGCGGCGGCGCGGCGGCGGTGCTGCCGGCGTGGTAGAGCCTGGTGCCGTTAGGTGCAAGAATATCGAGGGCGGCAATTTCGTCGGCGCGTGCCACCGTGGCGGCCATGTGATGATCGATATTGACCAGGGCTCGGA
>JAMOOS010000069.1 GCA_027065245.1 Desulfuromonadaceae bacterium
GAACGGAAAATACCTGACTGATGCAGCATGGCATCCACCAGGGTGGTCTTGCCGTGGTCTACGTGGGCGATAATGGCGATATTGCGTATCTGTGCACTCATTGCGAGTTGGTCTCCTTGGTCGCTGGTCTGATTTATTGAAAAAGCAAAACCGTACAAGTATATATGGTAGTGGATAAATAGCAAGTAACTTTTTCGGGCCAGAGGGTCGGCACTCCACTTGACCGACTTGCCGGTGATGATTACATTCCACCCGTGGTGGCGGCCTTGCTGCTGTGGTTTCCCTGCGTCTCTTGGCAAATCGCGTTTGCAAGCTGTTGCCGCACCAGTGCAAGCACAGTTCTGCAAGGCAAAGACGCGAAAATGTCAACGCAAAGACAGGTTTTATCGGCGAACAACGGTATCTGCTGGCTCTGGCTGCTGGTAGGGCTGGTGGTTATGTGGTGGCTGCTGGCCAGTGGCCAATGTAGTGGCCGCCGTGGCTACGGTAGTGCCCAGCGGATTGTTGCCGCTGTAGATGTGGCGGTGGTAGATGGTATTGATTGCGACGGTGCGCCGCTGCTGTCACCTGTTGTGCTGCCGCTGCCAGTGCCGCTGCCAGCGCTGCCAATGTTGATCATGCCGCTGGTTTTTTATCTGTCTGCCGCTACCGTTGTTGCCCACCTGTCGCGCCCGCCGCCGTTGCTGTAACAGCGTGGCGGTTTCGCGCTGAACATTCCCCAATCGTTATTCAGGAATCGATTCAACAGTGTGCCAGTGGCGCGGGTGCACATCTGCGCCCGACCGCGAGGAAAGGAATACGCAAAGATGATAACAGTTGAACATTTAACCAGAAATTACGGTGACTTTTGCGCCGTGGACGATGTGTCGTTTAAGATTGGCAGCGGCGAGATTGTCGGTCTGCTCGGCCACAACGGTGCCGGAAAATCCACCATTATGAAGATGCTCACCGGCTATCTGCAGCCCCATGGCGGCAGGGTGGTAATTGCCGGGCACGATATGGCTACGGCGGCGCGTTCAGCGCAGCGTCTTATCGGTTATCTGCCGGAAAACTGCCCGGTGTATCCCGAAATGAGCGTCATCGACTTTCTCGATTACAGTGCCGTTTTGCATGGTTTGGAGCCGAAGCAGCGTGCCGCCGCCCTGCGTCTGGCCATTGAGCGTACCGCCCTTGAAGAGAAGGCGTTGAGCCCCATTGCGGCGCTGTCGCGCGGTTATCGGCAGCGGCTGGGCGTGGCGCAGGCACTACTGCATCAGCCGCAGATTGTCATTCTGGACGAACCTACCAACGGTCTCGATCCGGGACAGATAGAACACATGCGCACCCTGATTCGTGAGCTGGGCAAGAGTGCGACGGTGCTGGTTTCTACCCATATTCTGCAGGAGGTGGCGGCGGTGTGCGACCGGGTGCTGATTTTGCGCCATGGTCGTCTGGCACTGGACGCCGCCCTTGCCGACCTGGTTCATTCCGATGCCGTTGTGCTGGAAACCGCTGCCGACGCCGACGGTGTGGCGCAGTGTCTGCGGCAACTGGACGGGGTAACAGCGGTGGAAACGTGCGCCAGCACGGCTGAACGGCAGCGTCTGCGTGTTCAGGTGGTTGATGACGAAGTTGTCGCGGTGCTGGCGCGGGAGATGGCGGCGCACCAGTGGCCGCTGTATCAGCTGCAGCGGCAGGAGAGGACGCTGGAGAAAGTATTTCATGAGATAACGGCGACGGAGGTGGAACAACATGCTGCATAACAGTCTGCGCGTGGCGCGCAAGGAGTTGGATGCCTTTTTTGCCTCGGCAGTGGCGTATATCTTTGTTGGTGTGTTTCTGCTGGTGGCCATGTTTTCGGTATTCTGGGGTGAGGCGTTTTTCGCCCGCAACATTGCCGATATCCGGCCACTGTTCAAATGGATGCCGTTGCTGCTGGTGTTTCTGGTGGCGGCGCTTACCATGCGGATGTGGAGCGAGGAACGGCGCATGGGCACCATCGAGTATCTGTTTACCCTGCCGGTGGCGCGGCTGGATATTCTGTTGGGTAAGTTCATCGCCTGTATGACCCTGCTGGCGGTGGCGTTGCTGCTGACGGTGCCGCTGCCGCTGCTGGTGGCACATCTGGGGCCGCTGGACTGGGGGCCGGTGTGGGGTGGCTATGTGGCGGCGCTGTGCCTGGGCGCGGCCTATATCTCCATCGGTCTGTATGTGAGCGCCCGCAGTGAAAACCAGATTGTCAGCCTGATAGCTACGGTGCTGGTGTGCGGCGTGTTTTATCTGATTGGCAGCGATGTGGTGGTGAGTTTTTTCCCTGACGCCAGCGCGCGCGTTATGCGGCTGCTTGGCAGTGGTTCCCGCTTTGCCTCCATTACCCGTGGTGTGATCGATCTGCGCGATCTGTACTACTATTTCAGCATCGTTGTCGCCTTTATGGCCCTTACCCTGCACTGTCTAAATCGTCTTGGCGGCGGGCGCGGCGGAATTACCACCACGGTGGCGCTGGTGGCGGCGGTGCTGGCGGGTAATGTGCTGCTGCAGCCATTTACCGGCGCCCGTATCGATCTCACCCAGGGGCGAATCTACTCCATCTCACCGGCCACGCGCCATTACCTGGCCCAGCTTAAACAGCCGCTGTTGATTCGCGGTTATTTCAGCGCTCGCACCCATCCGCTGCTGGCACCGCTGGTGCCACGCCTGCAGGATCTGGCGCGCGAATACCAGCTGGCCGGCAACGGCAAGGTGACAGTGGAATTTATCGATCCGCAACAGCATCCCGATCTGGAGGCGGAGGCCAATCAGAAATATGCCATCAAGCCGGTACCGTTCCAGGTGGCTGACCGCTACCAGGCAGCGCTGGTCAACTCCTACTTTTATCTGTTGATAAAATACGGCGACGAGTTTCAGGTGCTCGGGTTCAAGGATCTCATCGACGTAAAACAGCAGGGTGAAGGTCATTTCGATGTCGATCTGCGCAATCCTGAATATGAGATCACCCGCTGCATCAAAAAGGTACTCTACGCCAGCAACAGCAGCGGCGATCTGTTCAGTAAAATACCGCGCAAGGTAGCTCTCACCGCCTATGTTTCCGCTACCGCCAAGCTGCCAGATTTTCTGCGCAAATTCAAAGGTGAGATGGAAAAACTGGTGGCAGAGCTGAGCAAAAAGGCGGGCGACAAGCTGACTTACAGCGAGATTGATCCGGAGGCCGATGGCGCTAGGGTGGCGCGGCGCATCGAAGCCGACTACGGTTTTATGCCCATGCAGACCGGG
>JAMOOS010000070.1 GCA_027065245.1 Desulfuromonadaceae bacterium
CCAGGCTGGCGGCACTATCGGCATTGGCAACAGTAAACAACGGCATAACTCTTCACCCTCTCAAAACGTTGACGCTATGTAGCTTAGCGTTCAAGGCTATCACACTTGCCTGCTGTACAAAACCGCCGTTGTTTGCTATGTAGTCACTTTTTCGCTTTGTGGTAAAAATCTGCACCTGGAGCCCCATGATCGCCCGTCAGCGCCATTCCATTCTTGTACGCAGCGAAATCTGCACCCTGCTGCGCCTGAGTATTCCCATCATTTTGGCACAACTGGCGCAGTCGAGCATGGCTTTTGTCGATACAGTAATGGCCGGGCAGGTGGGCGCGACAGATTTGGCGGCAGTGGCGCTGGGTTCGAGCATCTGGTTTCCGCTCTCATTGTTTCAACTCGGCCTGCTCAGTGCCCTTACGCCGATTGTGGCTCAGGCACATGGCGGCAACAATCCCGCCACCATAAGACACACCACACCACAGGGAATCTACCTCGGCCTTATCTCCGGCGTCGTCATAATGCTGCTACTGCAGCATGCCGACATTATCCTCCCCCTGCTGCACACTCAGGCTGAACTAATCCCACTGGTACATGCCTATCTACACGGCACAGCGTGGGGATTTCCGGCTGTCGGTATCTGTTTTGCCCTGCGTTACTGCAGTGAAGGGTTATCACTTACCCGACCGGGAATGATCGTCAGTTTCAGCGGTCTGGCTACCAATATCATTGCCAATTATACGCTGGTATTCGGCAAGTTCGGTTTTCCTGCGCTGGGTGGACCAGGTTGCGGCGTGGCCACCGCAGTTACCATGTGGATGATGATGCTGGTTATGGTGATTTTTTACTGGAAAGGGAGTGTGTATCGAAAATTGCGCCTGCTGCACTATGCACATCTGAGCGCGGCGACACAAAAACAACTGCTGAAACTAGGTTTACCCATCGGCGCCGGACTGTTTATCGAGTGCAGCATATTCGCCCTCATCGCCTTGCTGCTGTCCCGTTTTGGCGCTCAGACGGTGGCGGCACACCAGATCGCTCTTAGTTTCACCTCCATGACGTTCATGATACCCCTGAGCATTTCCAGCGCCATCGCCGTGCGGGTTGGCCACACCATTGGCCGGCGCCGCCCCAGTCAGACCCGCCGCGCCGTCCGCGTCGGCATTGCCACCACCTTCACCCTGGCACTGGTCAGCTGCGCCACCATGGCGCTGTTTCCTCATCGGTGTGTAGCAATTTTCAGCCACGACCCACAACTGCGCAACGCCGCAGCATCCCTGCTTACTCTGGCGGCAATATTTCAGGTTCCAGATGCCATGCAGGTAAGCTGCGCCGGTGCCTTGCGCGGCTGCAAGGATACTCGCATCCCCATGTTGATTCAGACCATCGCCTACTGGGGTATCGGCCTGCCATGCGGTTGTTATCTCGGCTTGTATTTAAACTGGGGCGCGCGCGGTTTCTGGATCGGCCTCATCTGCGGCCTGAGTGCTGCCGCCATCATGTTGCTGCTGCGCTTGCGCCGGGTACTGGCACATATCGCCCGCAGTTAAAACTCATCTTCATCCCACATGGAGGCCTCAAAACGCACCGCACGGTTGCGGCCCCCGTCCTTGGCGGCATACAGTGCCACATCGGCAAATTTGATCGCCTGCCAGAAACCGTCGCTATCGACGGGAAATTCGCTGACACCGACACTGATGGTTTTGCTGACTTTTTCACTGCCGATACGGAACACTTTTGCCTCCACCGCCCGGCGGATTTTCTCCGCCACCAACATAGCGTCATCGTTGTTGATATCGGTAAGAATAACCAGAAATTCCTCGCCGCCAAAGCGGATGACAATATCAGACTCGCGCACATTATCGCAGATGATTGAAGCCGTCCCCTTGAGAATCTCGTCTCCAGCATCGTGACCGTATTTGTCATTCACCTGTTTGAAGTAATCGATATCGCACATCAGCAGGCCGACATTCTTCTCGCGCCGCAGAGTACCCGCCACCAGATAATTAGACTGCTCCTGCAGAAAACGGCGATTGAACAAACCGGTCATGGGATCGCGCAGGGACGATTCGCGCAGGGTATTCATCAGGCGCTTGGCCTCCAGCACCGACAACGACTGCTTGATGTAGGCTTCCGCCTTGGCCACCCGCTGCTCAATACCGCTGCGGCTCACGGCGTGTTCTCCATCTTTATCAAAAACAAACTGCACCACACCACCGGCATGGCCGCCGATAATCATCGGAATACACACATGCACCTTGTCCGCCGGATACTTGAACTGCTTGCACACACCGTCGTAACCCAGCGATGAGATGGCATGACCGGTTTTAACCGCCCGGCAGCACTCACAACTGGTCAGAATAACCGAATCGCAATCAATATCATCTTCGCTTACCGCCAGGGGAAATACCGCCGTCATCCGCTTGTAATCGGCACTGACCTCAAAAATACGATATTGCTCAATACCAACATTGGTGGAAAATGCTTCGCCCATGCGTGAGTAGACATCTTCGAGGGTAGCATCTTCTTCAATGACACTCTTAAACACCGTCATGCCATGCACCGTATCCATTAAATCATTGAATTCACGCGACATCTGACCGATCTCATCATCGGAACGGATGGCAATCTTGTCGGTCAAATCGACATGACCGGTGGCCAGGGTGTGAATTTTAGTAATTATGGATGTTACCGGCAGCACGATGGAATCGGATATCCAGAAAGTAAAAATTGCCAGCAAACCACTAGCCAAAGCCAGCACCGTCATCATCATCCAGAAGGCATAGCTGGTCATGGTAGTGATACTGCTGGAATAGTTGTTGGTCTGCGCCGAAATGGATTCAAGAAACTCCACCGAGGCATTGGCCAAATCGGTTTCCAACGCCACGATGTGACCGCATAAAGCGTCTATTTGTGATACATCGACATTGTTGCGGTTTCTTATCTGATCCAATTTCATGTAGGTCAGTTTGCTGGTCTGTTGCGCCAGCTCAGCACAGGTTTTTTTTACCACTTTGAAGTAGGTGCTGTTCCCTTGTTCATCGAACCAGTCGTTGGCGGTAAAACGGTTCCATAACATGCGCATGGGCGAATGAATACGCGCCACTTCCAGTTGTTCAATGCTGGAACAGATCCCCTCTAGGGCTGATTTTAGCCGCTGAGCCTTCAGGGTGACAATCTGTTCGCTGCCAGCCTGTTTAAGATCGTCAACCAACCTGTTCATTTCGTAGGACTTACGCAA
>JAMOOS010000071.1 GCA_027065245.1 Desulfuromonadaceae bacterium
CGCTGGAACTATGCCCTGATGGAGGAGACCAGGCCGGGGCAGTATTTTCCCATCGCGCAGGATGATCACGGCACCTACATCATGAACAGCCGCGATTTGTGTCTGCTCGATGAATTGCCACTGCTGCTGAACGCCGGTATAGACAGCCTCAAAATCGAAGGGCGGATGAAAACCCTGTATTATGTTGCGGCGGTAACGCGGGTGTACCGCGCTGCCATAGATAGCTATCTGGCCGATCCCGCCGCCTGGCGCTGTGAACCGCTGTGGCGCGACGAGCTCGACAAGGTGAGCCATCGCCCCTACACCGGCGATTTCAATCCGCCTGCCGATGCCGCCGTACACAGCAGCGATTCCAGCTATCGGCGCAGTCACGATTTTCTTGCCATCGTGCGCGAATGTGGTGCCGATGGTCGGGTGCTGGTGGAGGCGCGCAACCGTTTTTATCCCGGCGAAGAGTTGGAGATTATCGCCCCCGGTATGCGTCAGCAGCGTTTCCGCGTCGCTTCGTGTTACGACGAACACGGCGCCGAAGTAACCGTGATACAGCCCAACGCCAGAGTGTGGCTTGAGGTGCCGTTTGCGGCCGCTGGCGGTGATATGCTGCGGCGGGAAAAATAATTGCTCCGCGCCTTGACGGCGGCGTTTTTATCCCCTATCATCACAAAATAAAACTATCAGAGTTATAATTAGGCGGGAAAATACACTATGGAAAGAATATATCTGGACAACAACGCTACCACCATCGTCGATCCGCAAGTGGTGGCGGAGATGGAACCGTTTTACAGCCGCATGTACGGCAATCCCAACTCGCTGCACTCTTTCGGTATCGAGGTGCGGCCCTATCTGCATCGCGCCATGGAGCGTCTGTACGCCGGCATCGGTGCCGGTGATGATGACGATATCATCGTCAACTCCTGTGCCACCGAGGGCAACAATACGGTGATCATGGGGATGTACTTCAGCCTGCTCAAGGATACGCGTAAAAAACATATTGTTACCACGCAACTGGAACATCCCTGCGTGCGTGAGGCGTGCCGTTTTTTGGAAAATCACGGTGTCAAGGTTACTTATCTGGCTCCCGATAGCAACGGCCTGATTACTGCCGACATGGTGGCAGCGGTGATAGATGAGCGTACGGCGCTGGTATCGGTGATGTGGGCCAATAACGAAACCGGCCTGGTGCTGCCTGTCAAGGAGATTGCCGCCGTCTGCCGTGAGCAGGGGGTTTATTTTCATACTGATGCCGTGCAGGCCATCGGCAAGTTGCCGGTGGATGTGCAGGATGTTGGTGTCGATTATCTCACCTTCAGCGCGCACAAGTTTCACGGCCCTAAAGGGGTGGGTGGATTATACGTCCGCAAGGGGGCGACCCTGCCGCCGTTACTGCACGGTGGTGAGCAGATGGGTGGTCATCGCGCTGGTACTGTTAACGTGCCTGCCATGGTGGGGATGGCCAAGGCGATGGAGCTGGCGGTAGAGGCGCTGGATTATGAGACCCGGGAAGTGGCGCGTTTGCGCGACAAGCTGGAAGATGCCCTGCTGCGTATCGACGATGTGCTGGTGGTGGGCAGCCGGGCGCAGCGTACACCCAATACCGTGTACGCCAGTATTCGCGGCGTTGAGGGCGAGGCGATGATCTGGGATCTCAATCAGCATGGTATAGCCGCTTCCACCGGCAGCGCCTGCGCGTCGGAATCGCTGGAGGCCAGCCCCATTCTTACCGCCATCGGCGCCGACCGCGAACTGGCGCACACCGGGGTGCGCTTCAGTCTGTCGCGTTTTACCACCGCAGAGGAGATTGACTACACCATCGCCGTGGTGGAAAAGGCGGTGGCGCGGCTGCGGGCGTTATCTACATCGTATTAAAAACTGGAGTAAACTGAATATGGCAAAAAACGATCTTATCGGCGGTTCCCTGTGGGAGCAGTATTCCAATAAAGTTTCTGAACGGATGAACAACCCGCGCCACTTTGGTGAGCTGACCGAGGCGGACGCCCAGCGGCTGAATGGTCGCCTGATTATCGCCAACGAGGGCGCGGAGTCGTGTGGCGACACGGTGCGCCTGTACTGGATTGTCGGCAACGACGACGGCGTTATCAAAGCGGCAAAATTCAAATCGTTCGGCTGCGGTACCGCTATTGCCTCCACCGATATGATGGCGGAGATGTGTATTGGCAAAACGGTGGCCGAGGCGACGCAGATTACCAACCTCGACGTGGAGATGGCTCTGCGCGATAACCCCGATGAAGCGGCGGTGCCACCGCAAAAGATGCACTGCAGCGTTATGGCCTACGAGGTGATCAAGCAGGCGGCGGCACTGTACAACAACGTAGACGTGGCTACTTTGCAGGAAAAAGATATCGTGTGCGAATGTGCCCGGGTATCCCTGCAGACGGTGGAGGACGCTATCCGTATCAACGATCTGACCAGCGTGGAGCAGATAACCGACTACACCAAGGCCGGAGCGTTCTGCAAATCGTGTATCCGCCCCGGCGGCCACGAAAAACGCGAGCATTACCTGGTGGATATCCTCGCCCGCGTGCGTGGCGAGATGGAGCAGGAGAACAATCCCGCCGCGCCGGAGGAAGATGAGTTTGCCGCCCTGTCGATAGTGAAAAAAATCAAGGTTATTGAAGCAGCGCTGGATAAATACGTCCGCCCGGCTCTGGCCGGTGACGGCGGCGGTGTGGAACTGGAAGATGTAACCGTTACTGACGACGGCACGGTGCAGGTCCACATCAAATATCAGGGCGCCTGTAAAGGCTGCGCCGGCAGCGCCGCCGGAACCCTGACCTTTGTGCAAAAAAGCCTGCAAGGCGCGGTGAGCGATGCCATTAGAGTGGTGGTGGCCTGAGTTTGTATTTGCCTTGCCTATGTCAATCATAGGTGGCGGTACGACATCTTTTTCTGGCGCTTTTTTGACCTTGATCAATTATTTTGCTGACTAAAATAGTTATTGTTCTCCCGCACAGTACAGATAACGGCTTTACTTAACCCCCCATATTAACGAAAGGAATTAACCAC
>JAMOOS010000072.1 GCA_027065245.1 Desulfuromonadaceae bacterium
CCTACAAGGTTTTTGCCGTGTAAATATGTGCCATATTTGCCGGGCGGCAGTTACGCGCCTGGCGGAGGTTGTGTGCCGGTAAGAGTGATGGTGCGTCCATCGACAGCGATGATCCCTTCGCCAACCAGTTTTTTCAGCAACCGTGAGAAGGTTTCCGGTGTAGTGCCCAGCAGCAGGGCGATCTCGCCTTTGGGCGCCGGCAGTTCGATTTGGGCTGTCGGGCTGTTGTCGCCCAGGGCGTGCAGGTAGTTTATAAAACGCTGGCGGATATCCGCCAGCGTTAACTGTTCCACCATCCCGAGCAGATATTTTATCCTTCCGGCCAGAGCGCCGATGAAGTACATGGCCACGTCGGGGTTTTCCTGAATGTGTTCAAGAATTTTGGCCGCGTCGATGGCGAGCAGTTGCGCCGGTTCCATGGCGACGGCACTGACCGGATAACGTCCTTTAAGCTGCAACAGAATCTCGGCAAAATACTCTCCGGCGGCGATAAAACGGATGGTGGCTTCTTTGCCGTCCGGCGTGGAGCGGTACAATTTGATCGTACCCGAGGCGAGAAAATAGAATTCGTTGCCGCTGTCTCCCTCCTGGAACAGAATTTCCTTTTTCGCCAAGGTGGTAAAGCGGCTGATCCGGGCGATGAAATCAAAGCGCGGGTCGGTGCTGGAGCCGAAAAATGTCTGAAGAAACAGACGAACGGCGTGATGTTTTTCCATGGGTTCTCACTCCTTGTGGGCGGCGGCAAAAAATGTTTTGCACCTCTATGTAGCCGCGCCTGACTTGACGCGTTTAGTTGGGTGCGCAGCAATTTATACCAGTAACAGGCGGAGATTACTACTAAATGACAAAGACTGCCAGGCAGGAGTCGTATAATGATGGTCAGCGTTGTGTCGTCGGCAGCCAGACTGCACAGATGTTGAAGCTCGCTCATCCGTGGGTGCTGCAAGACAGCTACACCAGAAAATGGCCGGCCGGTCGCAGCGGTGAGCTGGTTGTCCTCGTCGATGAAGATGGCAGAGAATTAGGCTATGCCCTGCGCGACGATGACCGTATTGTTGCCCGGGTGGTGGCGGCGCGAGCGGTGAATATCGACCGGCAGTGGTTTGTGCAGCGTCTGCAGCAGGCGGTTGCCCTGCGGCGTCATTGCATCAGTCTGGAGGAAACTGACGCTCTGCGGCTGGTGAACGGCGAAGGGGACGGACTGCCCGGTGTGACGGTTGATCGCTACGGTGATTATCTGCTGGTACAGTTCTATTGCCAGGGCTGGCAGCGTTTCCAGGCGCCGCTGGTGGCGGCGCTGCGCAATGTATACGCCCCGGTTGGTATCTATCTTAAAAGACGGCCGCAGGATACGCGCCAGGCGGAAAAAATGGCCGACAAGGCAGCTAGCCGCCTGGTGTGGGGTGAACGGGCACCGCTACCGTTGACCGTGCGTGAGAATGGCCTTGATTTTCTCGTCAATCTCGAACGCGGCCTCAACACCGGCCTGTTTATGGATCAGCGCGCCCATCGTGTCGATTTGATGGCGCGGGTGGCTGGCAAACGGGTTCTCAACCTGTTTGCCTACACCGGTGCTTTTTCGGTGGCGGCCGCTGCTGCCGGAGCCAGCCGGGTTACCAGTGTCGACGTGTCGGCCAACTATCTGGCGCTGGCGCGGGAAAATTTTGCCATCAATCGTCTTAATCCCAAACGCCATCGGTTTATTGTTGCCGACTGTTTTGCCGCTCTGGCCGAGATGGCGGCGGCTGGAGAGTGCTTTGACGTGGTTATCATGGATCCGCCCAGTTTTTCCACCACCGGCAAAAGCCGCTTCACCACCAGCGCCGGTACTGCCCGCCTGGTGGAACTGGCGCTGGCGGTGCTGTCGCCGGGGGGACTGCTGGTTACATCCTCCAATCATCAAAAGGTTGATGTGGCCGACTATCTCAAGGAATTGCGCCGTGGGGCGTTAAACGCTGCGGCGCAGCTGCGCGTGATAAAACTATCCTCCCAGGGCGAGGATTTTCCCTATCCGGTGACATTCCCCCAGGGCCGTTATCTCAAGTATGTCCTGGCGGTTAAATGCTGAGGCGGCAAGTGCTCATTTGCTGTTTGACCTGCCGTCGGCTGTTATGCTAGTGTCCGCGCAGATTGGAATCCGGGCATGACGGTGACGAGATAGATGGCAGATTCAAACAAAGACAGCGGTTTTGTAAAGAATATATTTGTCGGCTACTTCGTATTGCTGCTGCATGTGGCGCTGCTGGTGCTGCTGGGGCTGTTTATCGTCTTTTTCCGTGGTATGATAGAATATCTGCCGTGGATTGTCGGCGGTGGCTGCCTGCTGGTGTTGAGCGCCGCCTACTGGGTGTATCGCCGGGTCAAGCGTGGTCAGGCCGGTCTTAAGGAAACCTTGAGCTCTGCCGTGCCGCAGAACCGCTCGGTTGAGGTGAGTGTGCTGGGCGGTCTGGCGGCAATTCGTGTCGGCGCTGGCGGCGGCGAGTATGTCGCCCCTCAGGCACCGTTGCAGCTTGAAGACCCGGAAACGTCGCGGGTGCGCAGCATGGAGCGGCTGGCCGATATGCTGGAGAAGGGGCTGCTGAGCAAGGAGGAGTTTGACCAGCTCAAGCAGGAGTTGATGCAGGGTTTCTCCGCTGCGCCGTCCGCCAGGGATGACGGCGGCGATGTGATAGATGTGGAGTACCGCAGCAACGGATGATGGCGGCCACTTTTGCTTTGGTAGCAGCGTATGTGCCAAGCAAAAAACAGGTTGCATTTTTCCGGCCGGAATGATAAACAACAGCGTCTTGTATATCGGGGTGTAGCGCAGCCTGGTAGCGCACCTGCCTTGGGAGCAGGGGGTCGGAGGTTCAAATCCTCTCGCCCCGACCAGAAATACAGGCGCCAGTAGCTCAGCTGGATAGAGCATGTGACTTCTAATCACAGGGTCGAGGGTTCGAGTCCTTCCTGGCGCGCCAGTCTATGCCACCCTGAATTTTAGGGGTTGACGATAAACAGGCCGCTGTGACAGGATTGGCCACCGTTTTTTTGTTGTGGTGGGTGTAGCTCAGTTGGTAGAGCGCCGGATTGTGACTCCGGTTGTCGAGGGTTCAAGTCCCTTCACTCACCCCATTTATCATTGAAACTTGATCATGAGGTTCATTGTTCCCCGTTCGGCAGGTGAGGGATGGGCGGCTGTGGTCGAGTTTTTTTTGTTTGGCGGCGAATCTGTGATCGGTTTGTGCCCGTGTGCCTGCATCCGTTCTGGTGCGGGCCTCAAATAAATATTGGCGAGAGTGGCGGAATTGGCAGACGCACTGGATTTAGGATCCAGCGGGCAACCGTGGGAGTTCGAGTCTCCCCTCTCGCACCATGTTCAGGCAGGGGCATGGCGATGCCCCTGCTTTGTCATATCCAGACGGCGTCGGTTCAGGCTGGCGCTGTGTGTTTGCTTATGTGCTCAATAACCCGGTTGATATAGTTAACAGTTCTGAAACAGTTTTGTCTTCTCATGTATGCGGTGCATGGTCAAAGGGGGCAGGGCGGAAAAACAATGCATTCCCAAGTGAGGATTATCAGGTATGGACGTAAAGATTGAAGATGTGAGCAGTGTGAAAAAAGAAATCACCATCGAGATTGACGCCGAACGTGTCGATGAGGAGATTGCCAAAACATATAAAAAGATCGCTAAAAATGCCAAGGTAAAGGGGTTTCGCCCCGGCAAGGTGCCGCAAAAGGTTATCGAACAGTATTACGCCGATCAGATGGAGCATGAAGTTGTTAACACCTTGATTCGCGAGGCGTTGTATAAGGCATTGCTGGATCAGGAGATTCCCGCAATCAGCGAACCGGAGATTATTGATGCTGGCACTCTGGAAAAGGGCAGCCAGTTTTCCTTTACCGCTCAGGTGGAGGTCAAGCCCGAGGTGGAGGCCAAAGATTATACCGGCCTGGAGCTGAAAAAGGAGATCCTGCAGATCGATGACGATGTGGTTGACAAAAAGGTTCTCGAACTGCTCGATTCGCGTAATACTCAAGAAATTGCCCAGCGTGACGACGCGCAAAACGGTGATTTTCTCACCATCGATTTTGAAGGATTTATCGACGGCGAGGCGTTTGAAGGCGGCGCGGCGCAGGATCATGTACTGGAGCTGGGCTCAGGCAGTTTTATCCCCGGCTTCGAAGAGCAGTTGGTGGGGATGAAACGCGGTGAAGAAAAAGAGATTACCGTTACCTTCCCGCAGGAGTATGGCAACAAGGATTTGGCCGGCAAGGAGGCGATGTTCAAGGTAGCACTCAAGGAAATCAAGGTTAAAGTGGTGCCGGAGCTGGACGACGAGATGGCTAAAGAGTTCGGTTGCGAAGATGCCGAGGATATGCGTAACAAAATTGCTGAGAGTAACGAAAAGCAGGAAGTCCAGCGTATTGAGGATGAACTTAAAGAGCGTTTGATGACGGCGTTGGTGGAGAACAATCCCATAGAAGTACCTGATGTGATGGTTGAGCGTCAGCTGGAGTTTATGAAACGCAACATTGCCAACCGTCTCAAGCAGCAGGGGATGAGTCTGGAGATGATGGGGATGAACGACCAGTCGTTTGCCGCCATGTATCGTGATACCGCTACCAAGCAGGTGCAGGGCAGCCTGATTCTTGAAGCCATCGGCAAGCAGGAGAATATCTCTGTGGATGAGTCGGAAATCGATAGCCGCATGGAAGAGATTGCCGAGATGGCTAACGCACCGCTGGAAGAGGTTAAAAAATACTACGCCAGCGACGAGGCGCGGAATAATCTGATGGCCCAGATCGAAGAGGAAAAGGTGATTACCTATCTGCTGGGCCAGGCCAATGTGCAAGAAGTGTCAAAAGAGGAACTACAGGAAGAAGCCGCGGCCACGGTTGAGGAGTAGCCATGAGTCTGGTACCGATAGTTGTAGAACAGACGGGTCGCGGGGAACGTTCTTACGATATTTATTCCCGCCTGCTCAAAGACCGGATTATTTTTCTCGGCGGTGGAATTGATGATCAGATATCCAACCTGATTATCGCCCAGTTGCTGTTTCTGGAATCGGAAGATCCGGAGAAGGATGTCCATCTGTATATCAACTCACCCGGCGGGGTTGTCAGCGCCGGGATGGCTATTTACGATACTATGCAGTATATAAAATGCCCGGTGTCGACCATCTGCGTTGGCCAGGCGGCAAGTATGGGAGCGGTGCTGCTGGCAGCCGGTGAGCCGGGCAAGCGGTTTTCGCTGCCCCATTCGCGTATCATGATTCACCAGCCCCTAGGTGGTTTTCAGGGACAGGCGTCTGATATCAGCATCCACGCTCAGGAGATTCTACGCCTGCGCCGGGAGTTGAACGAACTGCTGGCGCGGCATACCGGCCAGCAGGTGGAGACCATCGCCAGTGATACCGAGCGTGATTTCTTTATGGATTCGGCTGCGGCACGGGAATACGGTCTGATAGATTCAATAGTAACCCGTGACGAAATTTAGTCATATGGTTGAAGAGGTGTTATGAAAAAAGATGACGAGCAATCAAACAGTTTTGTCTGCTCATTCTGTGGCAAAGCGCAGGATGAGGTGAAAAAGCTGATTGCCGGGCCGTCGGTGTTTATATGTAACGAGTGCATAGAACTGTGCCAGGAGATTCTCGACGAGGAGTTTGGCGCCCAGTCAGATGGGGACGAGAACGTTCTGCCGACACCGGCGGAGATCAAGCAGGCTCTTGATGATTATGTTATCGGCCAGGACGCGGCAAAAAAGGCGCTGGCGGTGGCGGTTTATAATCATTACAAGCGGGTACGTTATACTGCCAAAGATGACGATGTAGAGATTCAGAAGAGCAACATTCTGCTGCTTGGCCCTACCGGCAGCGGTAAAACCTTGCTGGCGCAGACCTTGGCGCGGGTGCTCAATGTGCCCTTTGCCATGGCCGATGCCACCAATCTGACCGAGGCCGGTTATGTAGGCGAGGATGTGGAGAATATTATCCTGGCATTGGTTCAGGCTGCCGATTACGATGTGGAGAAGGCCCAGCACGGTATTATCTACATTGACGAGATAGATAAAATCGCTCGCAAGAGTGAGTCGGTGTCCATTACTCGTGATGTATCCGGTGAGGGGGTGCAGCAGGCGCTACTCAAGATTATCGAGGGAACCACTGCCAGTGTACCGCCAAAAGGGGGACGCAAGCATCCGCAGCAGGAGTTTATTAAGGTTGACACATCGAACATCCTGTTTATCTGTGGCGGCGCTTTTTCCGGTCTGGAAGATATTATTTCTCAGCGTATCGGCAAGAAAAATCTCGGTTTTGGTGCTGATGTGCGTGTTTCCAAAGATGTCGGCCTGGGGGAACTGCTCAAGGATATCGAGCCGGTTGATTTGCTTAAGTTTGGTCTGATTCCAGAATTTATCGGTCGGTTGCCGGTTATTGCCACCCTGGAGGAGTTGAGCCAGGAGGCGCTGGTGCGGATTCTCAAGGAGCCCAAAAACGCGTTGGTAAAGCAGTTTTGCAAATTGCTGGAACTTGAAGGCGTTACCTTGAAGTTTACCGATGAAGCTCTGGTGGCGGTGGCTGAAGAAGCAGCGCGGCGCAAGACCGGTGCGCGTGGACTGCGTTCAATTCTTGAAGAGGTGATGTTGGATATCATGTACGACATCCCGTCGCAGGAAAATGTCAACGAGGTTATTATCAACGACGAAGTGATAAGCAAAAAAACTGTTCCGCTGATCAGTTACAGCTGCGCTGAAACAGCTTAAAGAGATAGAGAGACAGATGAGCGAGACACCAGCAAATATTGATGCTGATGACACTGTAACGGCTGCGATTCCATTGCTGCCGTTGCGTGATCTGGTGGTTTTTCCCGCCATGATCACACCGTTGTTTGTCGGTCGGGCTCGGTCTATCCGGGCTTTGGAAGTTGCCATGGAGAGCAGTCGCCATATTTTTCTGGTGGCGCAAAATGACGCCGAGGTAGATGAGCCAGGCGAAGACGATCTGTACCGGGTAGGTACAGTGGCGCGGATCTCCCAGTTGATGAAATTGCCCGACGGCACTGTCAAGCTGCTGGTGGAAGGACGCACCCGTGCGTTTATTACCGCTTTGCACGATCAGGGTGATTATGTGCAGGTGGTGTACGACGAAGTGGTTGAGATGCACCTCGATTCTATTGAGGTGGAGGCAATGGTGCGCAGTGTGCGCAGCATGTTTGTTACCTATGTCAATTTCAGTCGCAAAATTCCCACTGAGGTGGTCAACGCGGTGGAAAATATCACCGATCCCGGCACGTTGGCTGATACCATTGCCGCCCATCTGGGATTGCGGGTCGATGAAAAGCAGGAAATTCTCGAGCTGACAGATGTCAATCTACGTCTGGAAACTTTGCTGGAAATGATGGAGCGGGAGATTGAAATTCTCAAGATCGAACGCAAAATCCGCAAGCGGGTTAAAAGCCAGATGGAACGCACGCAGAAGGAATACTACCTCAATGAGCAGATGCGTGCCATTCAGAAGGAGCTGGGCGACAAGGACGAATTTAAGCAGGAGCTCAAAGAGCTTGAAGAGCAGATCGGCAAGCGCAAGATGTCGCGCGAAGCCAGTGACAAGGCCAAGGCTGAGCTGAAGAAGTTGAAAATGATGTCGCCCATGTCGGCGGAGGCGACAGTGGTGCGCAATTATCTCGACTGGCTGTTGTCCCTGCCGTGGCAAAAAGGTACCCGCGACAGCAGTGACCTTGCTCATGCCGAGGAGATTCTCAACGAGGATCACTACGGCCTGGACAAAGTGAAGGAGCGGATACTTGAGCATCTGGCGGTGCAGACGCTGGTAAAAAAGATTCAGGGGCCGATTCTGTGCCTGGTAGGGCCGCCAGGAGTGGGCAAGACCTCCCTCGGGCGATCCATCGCTCGCGCCATCAACCGCAAGTTTGTGCGTATTTCACTGGGGGGTGTGCGTGATGAGGCTGAGATTCGCGGTCACAGGCGTACCTATATTGGTTCCATGCCGGGTAAGATTATCCAGAGCATGAAGAAGGCGGCGGTTCGCAACCCGGTGTTTCTCCTCGATGAGATCGACAAGATGTCGATGGATTTTCGCGGCGATCCGTCTGCGGCCCTGCTGGAAGTGCTCGATCCGGAACAGAATAAAACCTTCGTCGATCATTTTCTCGATGTCGATTACGACCTTTCCAACGTGATGTTTATTACCACCGCCAATTCGGTGCAGGGCATTCCGGCACCACTGTTGGATCGGATGGAAATTGTCGCGCTGGATGGTTATACCGAGGAAGAAAAGCTGCATATCGCCCGGCAGCATCTTATCGGCAAGCAGCTGCGTAATCACGGACTTGATCGTGGCAACGTCGAATTTTCCACTGCTGCATTAATGGAAATAATACGTTGTTATACTCATGAAGCGGGGGTGCGTGATTTGGAGCGCAGCATTGCCGCCATATGCCGGAAAATTGCTCGACAGGTGGTGGATGGTGCGCAAAAAAAAGCAAAAAGGCGTATCGGAGTAGCTCAGGTGCGTAAATTTCTTGGCGTGGCCAAATATGAGTACGGACGCAAAAACAAGAGTAAACGCTGCGGCATTGCTACCGGCCTTGCCTGGACTGCATCAGGTGGCGAAGTGTTGATGATTGAGGTGCTGGAGTTGCCTGGGCAGGGTAAATTAACCATAACTGGTAAATTGGGCGAGGTGATGCAGGAGTCGGTTCAGGCGGCGTTTGCGTATATCCGCTCGCGTTGGCAGGAACTCGGGCTGGAGGAGGATTTCTACCGCAATATCGATCTGCATATCCACGTACCGGAGGGCGCTATCCCTAAAGATGGCCCGTCGGCAGGTATCACCATTGCCACTGCCATAGCTTCGGCGTTGACACACCGGCAGGTGGATTGCGACCTGGCCATGACCGGTGAAATCAATCTGCGTGGAGAGGTGCTGGCCATCGGCGGATTGAAGGAAAAACTGCTGGCGGCGCGTCGGGCCGGAGTGCAGCGTGTGTTGATACCGCAGGAAAACCAGCGTCATCTCAGGGAATTACCGGCTGCGCTTCTTAAGGGTTTGACTGTAGAGTGCGTTGGTCACATGGACGAGGTGTTGGCACAGGCGTTGCAGGGTAACAGCCGCGCGAAGTAGCGCAGCTAATGAAGAAAACACTGTTTGACAAATGGTGGATTGCTCTTGTACAACGGGAGCCTGTTTGCTATAAGAGGTAGCGCGTTGAAGAGACGCATAACTGACATGAAGAATAAGGAGGAAATGCCGTGACTAAAACTGAACTGGTAAACGCGATTGCCGAGAAGTCTGGGCTGGCCAAGTCTGATGCTGAGAAGGCGCTGAAGGCTTTCGTGGATACCGTAACGCAAGCACTGCAGAACGATGACAAGGTGGCCATGGTAGGGTTCGGTACATTTAGCGTGGGAGAGCGTGCAGCCCGCACCGGCAAGAATCCTCAGACCGGAGCAGAAATTCAGATTGCTGCCGCCAAAGTGCCTAAATTCAAAGCCGGTAAGGCACTTAAGGATGCATTGAATTAAGTTGTCAATAAAATGTCCGCGAGGTGAAAAATAGGGCTTTACTTCACTGGGGTAATCTGTTAGTTTTCACCGCGTTCGACCAAACGGGGCTGTAGTAGAGTCGGTTACAACGCCGGCCTGTCACGCCGGAGGTCGCGGGTTCGAGTCCCGTCAGCCCCGCCATTTACAATTAAAAGTACCAATTTAGTGGGCGAATAGCTCAGCTGGGAGAGCATCGGTCTTACACACCGAGGGTCACAGGTTCGAGCCCTGTTTCGCCCACCATTTTTTACGGGGCTGTAGTAGAGTCGGTTACAACGCCGGCCTGTCACGCCGGAGGTCGCGGGTTCGAGTCCCGTCAGCCCCGCCACTAAAGATACTATCGGTACTGAAAAAGGGCAGCGAATCAAATTCGCTGCCCTTTTTTGTTGCCATTGTCTTGTCGGTCACTGTTTGTGCATCACTTTCTTCAGGTATTCCACATAGGCCGCGCCGCCGCCGGGACGGTATCCGGTGATGGTTACCAGAGCCGCATCGGGGTTAAGGATAGCTACAGTAGGAAAACCGCGCACATGGTACATACGCGCCAGACGCTCGTTTTGCTGGCGAATTTCCTCTGCCTGTGCGCTGCGGCGGGGAAAATCAGCGCTCATCAGCACCAGGTTATCTTTGGCAAAGTCCAGAAATTCCTTGGTGGAAAAAACCTCTTTGTCCAGTTTGATGCACCAGTGACACCAGTCGGAGCCGCTGAACGCCATAAGAATGTACTTGTTCTCTTTTTTTGCCTGTGCTTTGGCCTGGTCAAAGTTGTCCGTCCATGGTGCCTCGGCAGCGTAGCCGGAGACCGGGATTACGAGCGCTGTCAGCAGCAGTATCAGCATCAAATTTTTTACAGTTTTCATCAATGTTGTTCTCCGTTCAGCGTATAGGTGTTAAAGCAGGCTCTGCTGGCAAACGGTTTACGCTCTTTTGGCGGCCACTGCTCCAGCGGAATGCCTACAGGTAAAATAATCTGGATTTTTTTATGCTCAGGCAGCCTGAGCAGTTGCGCCAGTTTGGCGGCGTGATTGTCGATGCGCAGCCAGCCGTCGATCCATACGCTGGCGTAGCCGAGACCGGTGATGGTCAGCAGCATGTTCTCCACTGCCGCCGCGCAGTCTTCGATCTGGAAATTGTAGCCCTCGTATACCGCCTGCGGTTGCTTGTCGATAACGCAGGCGATCATGGCTGGTGCCTGGTTCATCGCCTTGTTGGCCGGATGCATGGCATTGATCTGTTGTACCATGGCCGGATCATCGATGATGACAAACTCGGTAGTCTGAGCGTTTTTACCCGACGGTGCCCGTATCCCCGCCTCTACAATGGTAATTAAATGGTCGCGGGGTACCGGTTGCGTATCCATGGGGCCGCGATAGCTGTGACGTTTGGCAATTGCTTCTTCAAGTTCCATAGCAGTAGTGTTCCCGTGGTAAAAGAGTATCCGTTATGTAATACAGCACCGGACTAATATAACATGCCGGGACAAAATAAACAAAAAGCCACCCGGGCAGGTGGCTTTTTGTTGAGGCGCTTTAGCGGTGCTGTGGCTACAGTTTGTCGGCGTTTTTGGCCAGATACTCGGCTACGCCGTCGCTGCTGGCTTTCATGCCGCTGTCGCCTTTTTTCCAGCCGGCGGGGCAAACCTCGCCGTACTGCTCATGGAACTGCAGGGCATCAATGGTGCGGATCATCTCGTCGATGTTGCGTCCCAGCGGCAGGTTGTTGACTACCTGATGCTGAACCACCCCCTCTTTATCGATGAGGAACGATGCTCGCAGCGCCACTCCGGCCTGGGGATGCTCAATACCGTAGGCCCGGCAGATTTCGTGTTTTACGTCGGCAACCATGGGGAACTCCACCGCACCGATGCCGCCGTTTTCGATGGCGGTATTTCTCCAGGCAAAGTGGGTAAACTGGGAGTCGATGGACACGCCGACAACTTCGACGCCACGCTCACGCAACTGGTTAACACGATGGTTGTGGGCAATGATCTCCGACGGGCAGACAAAGGTAAAATCCAGCGGCCAGAAAAACAGAACCACATACTTGCCTTTCAGATCGCTGAGTTTGAAATCGCTGACAATACTGCCATCGCCAAGAACTGCCGGGGCACAGAAATCGGGTGCTTCTTTTGCTACTAATACGCTCATGATGTTTTCTCCTGTGTTGAAATTAGTTGTTGAATAGAATAAATGCTCCGTTAATGGAGCTTATTGCCATATGTGATGCTGGCAAGCTAACAAAGATGACAAATATAGTCAACAATAAAATCGGCGCAGCGCCATTTTTTTTCGCGCATTTTTACTGTCGCAGGCGCATTCGGGTTAATATCGCAGCGGTAGCCGATAAAGAAGTTGCCGAGCGCGATGATGATATTTAACATATAGCGCATGTGCTTAAAGCTGCACGTGTACAGCGTACCCATCTGCCGGAATTGGTTGGGAGTTTGCCGGGCTTTGCAGCCGATTCATGGAAAGTCAAACAGGCTCCTGGATGGCGGTGGAGAGAGCCGAGGAGGATTTTAATGCTGGAAAATCGTGATAGAGACAATAGGGATAAGGCTGCGTTGACGCAACAGATGGAACAGATTCGCCAGGCAACGGGTCGGCGTAAATACCAGCTTATCATCAATGCCGAAAACAGTATGGAGCTGGTGCAGCGTATGCCGCCCCAGGAGTTGTTTCTCCTTATCAAGGAGCTGGGGGTAACCGATTGCAGCGATCTTGTCGGCATGGCTACGCCGCAGCAGGTGAATCTTTTTTTTGATATGGATTGCTGGACGGCGGATGAGATGGACGCCGACAGCGCTCTTCAGTGGTTGCAACTGCTGCTGTTGCAGGATGAGGAACAGTTTTTACGTATCATTGAAGGACTGGACTTTGAGATGCTGGTGTTAGCGGTGAAAAAGCAACTGCGTATCATCAGTGGGCTGGAATCGCTGCGTGACGACGAAGATCTGATGGCGCAGCGCAAGCGTTTTGACCAGGTATATGAATGCGAATATCGCAACGATGATGCTGCCAAGGCCATGAGTCTGATGCAGGATATCCTGTTTCGCGAACGGCAGGAATTCTTTCTGCGTCTGATGGAGGCGGTACGCCATGAGATGGAGCTGTCGTTGCAGGAAGAGGCGTTTAAATTTCGCAGTGGCCGTCTGGCCGATCTCGGTTTTGTCGATAGCGTCGAGGCGCGCTCTCTGTACACCTATGTTGCTCCCGATCACTTTGATCCAGAGCTGTATCACAAGGATAGTGGCGCATTTACCCCCGCTATCGAGACCCGTGCCTTGTTTGCTCCGGCGTTTATGCCGGTTTTAACCAGTGCCGACGATTTGCTTGGCGAACTGCTCAGTGGCAATGTGCGGGATGAATTGTGGTATGAACTGAGCTATCTGCTCAATCGAGCCCTGAGCGCGCGCCGGGTAGATTATGGTGAGCCGCGCGCGGTGGCGCAGGTATTGGAGGATGTTTATCATACTCTCAATGTGGCGCTGGGCCAGCTGGCTGGTAATGATCTCAATCGCGCCGAGTACCTGTTTAACAACGTGTACCTGCTGGCATTGTTCCAGTTGGGGTTCAGTATTACCGTGGGGTTGCGTCAGCGGGCAGACCGGATTGCCGCCAGCACCATTGGCCCCTATCTGGATGGTTCCGATGCGGCGGTGGTGGCGGCTTTGCGCCAGGATGTACCGCAGTTTTTCAGCGGTTTGAGCGAGGTAACCCGTGCCGATAATCGTCCGTTTCGCAACATTGGTGAAGTGCGTCGGGTAGAGCGGGAACTGGAGTGTATAGAGCAATTGCAGCTGTTGTTCAGTCCGGATGGATTGCTGCCATTACCGGCGCCGGAACAACTCGATTTGAGCGGCTGTTATCCACAGAATAGTGCCGAGGTTACTTTGTCGGAACTGTTCATGACTGCCGTAGCCAACCAGTTGCTCAATGGCCGCTTTGTCATCGAACCGCTGCCGCTGGCGCACTTGCCGCGTTTGCGTACCCTGGCCGCTGCCGATGCCAAACAATTCGCCGCATTGCGCCACCAGGTGCAGGAACAGGTTGCTACCTGCGTGAGTGGTTGCGCGGCATTTGTCGATTTCTGCTTTGATATCTGGCAACAGGAGTTTATCGCTTTGGATGATGATGAACTGCTGCCGGAATACGTGGGTGGTCTGATAATGCGGCTGAAGTAAGCTATGAATGTGTCGGCTGGTTCTGGACGGGCTATTCTCGGGTAGACAGCACAAAAAACATCCCCAGCATTAAAAACAGAAGATCTGCAGACCAGGCGGCCATCCACGGCGGGAGAATTCCGGAATAGCCAATGGCGGTGAGGGTGGACTGGATGATGAAAAACGCCATGCCGATGCCGATGCTGATGCTGATGCCCAGAGCCAGGTTGATATTGCGGTTTTTCTGCAGGGCGAAGGGGATGGCGACGATGGCCATCACCAGACAGGCAAAGGGGGCGGCCAGGCGGGAGTGCATATCCACCAGATAGCGGGTGGCGTCCAGCCCCTCTTTTTGCAGGCGCCTGCTCAAATGGCGCAATTGGGTGAAATTCAGCTCCTGATTGCCAGCGTTGGCGGCGGCAGTGAAATCCTGAGCTTTCTTGTGCAGGGGCAGGGTGAAGGCCGGAATAACTTTTTCGCTGATCAGGCTGCCACTGGTGGTGGAAAAACGGCGCACCGTGGCGGTATCAGCCTGCCAGATGCCGTTATGCCAGGTTGCGTTGCTGGCGTCTATGCGCCCCTGCAGCTGCATGGTGTCGTTAAAGCGATAAACCGATATCTTGTGCAGCAGCTTTTTTTCCGGTACCACCAGATCGATGTGGTAGAGATCGTTGTCGTCGCGAAACCACAGGTTGTCGCGCCGGGTCAGGGGCTGAGCTTTCCCCTTTACCCTGGTGCGCAAAATGTAGTTGGCGTTGTTGATTCCGGGGGCGGCGAGGTATTCATTGAGGACAAAATTACCGCCGGCCAGAATGGTGGCGGCGATGAGCAACGGTGCGACAATGCTGTACAGGCCGATGCCGCCGGAACGCATGGCGGTGAGCTCGTTGCTGCGGGTGAATCCGCCCAGAGTGAGAAATACCCCCATCAATACCGTGAGGGGCAGCACCTGCGAGACGATCAGCGGCGTTTTGCTGGCAAAGTAGTACAGATACAGTTCAGCGGCGGCGTTATGCTCAAGAAAATCGTCAACTTTGTCAAAAAATTCGATCAGTATGTAAATACTGACAAATGCCGCCAGCGCCAGGGCGGTGTGGCGGATAAAGCGGCTGAGTATGTAGCGGTTGATGATGGTCACGGTATTATCTTCTGCTCAACAGGTTGCTGACGATGGCGGGCAGACGCACGTTCAGGAAATTGCTGCCCGGCAGCGGGCGTTCCTGGGCGGTATGATACAGCAGCATGGCGCACAGGGCAAAAAACAGCGCTGTTGGTGCCCACATGGTGGTAATGACCGGCCAGCCTTTTTCCAGCACCAGGGTTTTGCTGAACGACAGCGCCATGTAATAGATGAGGAATACCAGTAGAGCCACGGCAAACATGCCGCCGCGGGCGCTGCGGTGGGAGCGCACTCCCAAGGGGATGGCGATGAGGGCGAACAGCAGTGGCGACAGCGGCAGGATGAGGCGCTCCTGCAGTTGCGCCAGGTATTTGCGGTTGTTGTCGTTGTGTTCGATCTGTTGCAGCAGCATGGCGGTACTCATCTCCTTGGCGCGCGGCAGCGGTTGGGTACTGCCCGGTTGCTGTTTTTTGTCGCTGATGGTTACGTCGTAACTGTTGAAGTTGATCACCTGGTAGCTGGTGGAACCGCTGTCTTCGATCTGGCGGTGGATGGTGCCACGCTGCAGATGCAGCACCACAATGGCGTTATCGCGGCCTGGGGTGATGCGTCCCTGGCGGGCGGTGATAATCAACGGTGTTGTGGCGGTGCGGTTGTCGGAGATAAAGACGCCCTGCATGATGCCGCTGTGGCTGTCGACCTTGTCGGCGTAAACTACCAGGTTTTTCAGCGCCTGATTGAATACCTGGGCCTTGATGGACGCCGCCGGTTTGCTGTA
>JAMOOS010000073.1 GCA_027065245.1 Desulfuromonadaceae bacterium
GTTTCTGGCTGCGGCTATAGTTGGCGGATATGTGTATTTTCTCCACCTGCCGGCTCAGGAAGAGTTGCAACGATTGAATAAAAAAAATGATCGTGTGCTGATGAAACTACAGGAGAGTCGGCGCATAGCCAATAACCTCCCGCGCTTCAAGGCCGAATATGAGAGGATGCAGCAGCGCCTGAAAGACGCTTTGAAGGAACTTCCCAACAAAAGTGAGATACCGTCACTGTTGTCGAGTATTGCCGGGCTGGCTCGTGATAACGGGCTGGAAGTGAAGGAATTCAAGCCGGGACGGGAGAGGGTAAGGGATTTTTACGCTGATGTGCCGGTATCTTTGAAACTGTCCGGTTCTTATCACGAACTGGCGTTGTTCTGCCAGTCGGTATCCAATCTTGACCGTATAGTCAATATCAGAAACCTCAACATGGGCAAGGCAAAGAATGTTGATGGCCAGACACGGCTGGCGATAACGGCTGAGGCTGTTACCTACCGCTTTGTGGATAAGCCTGAAAAACCCGCTAAGAAGAGGAAAAAGAGATGAACAGACTGATCTTGCTATTATTTATTCTGGGATTGGTTGTAGCGCTTGGCGGCTGTGGCGATGATGCTCCACAAACGAAAAAACGTGTGGTGCGTTCACGAGTAGTGGCCAAAAAGAAGGTAGTTGCCAAAAAAATTGTTACCGAAGTAAAGGAGCAACCTTTCGTATACCAGGTCGATGGTCGCCGTGATCCGTTCACATCGCTGCTGCAGGTACGTAAACCACTGGGTGATGAGGAAGAGCCGCTGACACCGCTGGAGAAGTTCGGACTCAAGGAGCTCAAGCTGGGGGCAATTATTCTCGGTAAAGGCGCACCGCGGGCAATGGTGGAGGCACCGGATAAAAAAGCGTATATTCTCACCGTCGGTGTAAAGGTCGGCAGGAATCACGGAGTGATTACAGAGATTACAACCGATGGCGTTAAGGTTGAGGAGCGTTTTCGTGATTTTTCAGGTAATTTGAGGACTGAGACCAAAATGATAGCACTCCCTAACGGGAAAGGGGAATAGAGGTGGCAATAATGATTTCAAACGTACGTAAAAAGCTGCTGGGTGTCTGCTTGGTGTTTTTGCTGGCAACTGTGGGTTTGACTGGTATTTGTAGCGCCCGGCAATCCCCGGGGATGGCAACCGTATTGGGAGTGGAAGTGGGTGACGCGTCGGTGACATTGAAGACCGATGCCACCAATAGTGACTTTGACTATAAAAAGTATACTTTGGGTGCTCCGCCGCGGTTGGTCATTGACTTTATGGACGTAGTCCCGGAGTTCTCTGAGCGTTCGTTTGCTCTGAAAAATGGCTATCGCGGCATGAGAGTAGGGTTGTACGCTGATAAGACTCGTTTTGTATTGGACGCCGACGGCGATACTATGCCGCAGACTGATATTCGCCAGGATGGATCCAACTTGATCATCAGTTGGGGTGATGAAGTGGCCCGATCTGAGGCAGCTTCTGCACCGGCGATTGCCTCGGGTACGCCGCTAGCGGTTGAAAGTGTCGATTTTGACAATCATAAGGGAGTTTCCCTGTTCAGAGTCAAGTTTTCCGGCGCGGTGAAGTTGATCCCTCCTCAATGCAGTGGCGATGTAATCAGGTTTGGGGTGCACAATGCAGTAATTCCCCGTTCGTTGCGCCGCGTTGTCGATGCGTCGGTGTTTCCCAGCGCAGTGCTGCAGATTGTTCCATATTCGGCAGTTGTTGCCGGAGAGCGTCAGGTGATGTTTGCTGTGCGTCTCAAAGGCCCGGTGGAGTATGCGGTAAATACTGATGGTTCCGTCGTCACCTTCCGTTGCGAGGATGGTCCGTTTGCTGAGACCGCAGCCGATAAGCTCACTACCGTTGCCATACCGGTAGAACAGCCGGAACCTGCGGTTGCTGCCACTGCTGAGGATGGGGCGGTGTCGACGACTGGCGCAGATCAGGTTGCTGAGGTGATTAAATCACTGGAGAATCCTACTGTTGCCACAGGCCCGGTTACAACTGACGACGGCGAAATGCCGGCCAAAATCTATACCGGAGAGCCGGTATCGCTGGTGTTTGACGATGCCGATATCCGTAAGGTGATGCAACTGTTGGCCGAGGTAAGTGACATGAACCTCGTGCTTGATGACAGCGTTCAGGGCAAGGTTTCCCTGCGGCTGCATGATGTCCCATGGGATCAGGCGCTCGATCTTGTTCTCAATGTCAAAGAGCTTGGCACCATAAGTCAGGGTAATGTTATCCGCGTCTTGCCGCTTAAGAAGATTGAAGATATGAAGACCCGTCGCCTGCAGGCCAAGCAGACCATCAAGCATCTGGAGGAAACGGAAACCAGAATTTTCTCGGTCAACTACAAGGATGTGGATAGTATCGAAACTGTTCTAGATGATATGCTCTCCGACCAGGGTGAAGTGTCCGCCATCGATGGCAGTAAAAAATTGATGGTTAATGACATCCCATCTAAACTGGCGGAGGTAGAGCGGCTGCTGCAGGAACTTGACGAACCGGTTAAACAGGTGATGATTGAGGCACGTATTGTCGAGGCAAATATCGACAGTGGCAGGGATTTGGGTATCAACTGGGGTTACAGCTATAATAATGACGATACCGGCAGTATTGGTACTGAACATGTCGACAACGCTAAAGCTGCGGTGGGTGGTGGTTTCCTGCTGCCGTCAACTATTTCTGGGGCCGGCCTTGGCGCTGCCATGACATTCGGTCGCACCGGATTTGATAATCATGTGCTTGATTTGCGTATCTCGGCACTACAGACTTCCGGCAACGGTCGGGTCATCTCTTCGCCCAAGGTTCTCACTCTGGATGGGGAACCGGCAAAGATTGAACAGGGTACTTCAATTCCGTATCAGTCGGTCAGTGATCAGGGTACCACTACTGAATTCCAGGATGCCACCTTGTCTCTGGAAGTTACACCTGAGGTGAACCCTGACAACACCATTATCCTGCAGATCAAGGCTTCCAACAGCACTGTCGGCTCCACGGTATCTACAGGTGCCGGTAGTGCGCCCTCTATTGATACCAAGGAAGCGGAAACAAAATTGTTGCTCAAGGATGGTGAGACAACTGTTATCGGCGGTATTTATGTCGACTCCGAGACCAGCAGTGATGCCGGAGTGGCATGGCTGAAAGATATTCCCTACTTGGGCACGTTGTTCAAGTCGACTAAAAAATCAACTACTCGCAGTGAGTTGCTGATTTTTATCACGCCACATATTGTTTCTGAGTAAAGTTGCTGTGTAGCTGAAACAAAAAAGGACAGGGTTTCCCTGTCCTTTTTTGTGTTTTTAGGAAAGTTGTATGATGGTATTGAAAAGACACTTGTTTCTGGTTGGTTTTATGGGTGCTGGTAAAAGTAGTGTCGGTAAGTTGCTGGCGAAAAGGTTAGATACGCTTTTTGTTGACCTTGATGAGGTAATAGTTAAAACTTGCGGACAATCCATAAATGAGATCTTTGCGCGGCATGGTGAAGAGTATTTTCGTGATGTTGAGACGGATGCGCTGCGATGCCTCGATTACCGCCAGCCGGTTGTCGTTGCTACCGGCGGGGGGATTCTGGAACGGCGGGGCAATGCGGATATTATCCGTTCCAAAGGGGTGATGATATATCTGGGCGCCAGTTGGGAGACCGTTTACCGGCGTATAAGCACTAGTAGTAACCGGCCGATTTTGCAGCAGAAAACAGTGGAAGAAGTGCGTTCGTTGTTTCAACGGCGTCAGGCTGCTTATCGGTGCGCCGATATGTGCGTAAATACTGATGACTGTACCATTGAGATGGTAGTCGATAAGATTGTATCTAACATTGAAAATGGGGATTGATTGATGACTGGATTAACCGTTGGGCTGGATGAGCGCAGTTATTCCATAGATATCGGGTGCAACAGCTTGTCGGGTTATGTTCGCTATCTGGATAGAATTGCGTTCCCGCGCCGGGTTGTTGTAATCACCAATGACACTGTAGAGCCGTTGTATGGTGTCACGGTGGCCGATAATTTGAAAAGTGGTGGATATTCCGTGGATACTGTCGTTATTAAAGACGGTGAGGAGTACAAGTCGGCACAGACGCTGAATGATATTTATACTGAGCTGATCAAATTGAAATGCGATCGGCACAGTGGCATAGTGGCCGTCGGCGGCGGGGTGGTCGGTGATATTGCCGGTTATGCCGCAGCTACATTTTTGCGCGGTATCCCATTTGCGCAGGTTCCGACAACGTTGCTTGCCCAGGTGGATAGTTCGGTGGGAGGGAAAACAGCAATAAATCATCCTTTGGGCAAGAACCTGATTGGTGCGTTTTATCAGCCTCGACACGTGATGATTGATGTCGCAACGCTGCGAACGTTGTCGCAGCGCCACTTTGTGGCCGGGCTGGCAGAAGTAATAAAGTACGGTGTAATCTACTCCAGTGAATTTTTTGCCTGGCTGGAGGAAAATGTCGATGCTGTACTGGCGCTTGAAACCACTGCTTTGATTTATGCTGTTGAGTGTTCGTGTAAAATAAAAGCTGCGGTGGTAGAACGCGACGAGACGGAACAATCGTTGCGGGCTATATTGAATTTTGGCCACACTTTTGGCCATGCAGTGGAACAGTTGAGCGGCTACGGACAGGTGTTGCACGGTGAAGCTGTCGCCATCGGTATGATGGTGGCGGCGCGGATTTCTGCCGCCACTGGAAAGTGCGGCAGTGACGATGTGGAACGACTTTGTTCTCTGCTCAGCCGTTGCGGCTTGCCGATCAGCGTGCCGCAATTTACCTTGTCACAGTATATTGAAGCTATGGCCAGAGATAAAAAAGTGCAGTCGGGAGTTTTGCGTCTGGTGCTGAACCGTGGTATTGGTGATTGCGAGATCCATAGTGTTGATAATGTAGAGGCTATATTTGCCAGAGCATTGGCATAAAGGTTGTGATACAGTGAACGCCATTGAAACTGAAAACGACGTTGCCCTGCTGGAGCAGATAAGGGAACTTGGCCGGATGATTCAGGCTGAGCCGTCGTGTGAGTTGTACCGACGTCTGGCGCAATGCTATGCTCAGCTCGGTATGGAGGCCGCTGCCATGGATGCGGTGCGCCAGGTGTTGAGATATCAGCCTGGGGATATTGATGCCACCCTACTGCTGGGAGATCTGCATCGCGCGCAGCAGGAATACGACGAGGCTGCCGCGGCATACGATCTGGTGTTGGGTGCCGATGCAGACAACGCCGCCGCGTTGCTGGGTCAGGCGCAATTGGCCCTGAGCCAGTCTTTGTACGCGCGGGCGCGCGAATTTTTGGCAAAAGCGTCTGCATGTGGCGCCGATGTTGTTTTGTTGCGGCAATTGCAGCGTCAGCTGGATGAGGCTACCTGTAAGGCCGATAATTGTGTTGCAGAAGAGCAGCCGCTGTTATCGGCTACGCTCGCCCGGTTGTACTTAAGCCAGGGTATGCCGGAGAAGGCTGCTGCGGTATATCGTCAGTTGCTGAAACGCGATCCTGGCAAACAGGAATATGCCGAGGAACTGCGAAAATTGCGGGAAAACAGCGTCGCAGCGCCGGTACTGCCAGCAAAAACAGCAAGCTTGGAAGAATATCTGGCGTGCTGGCTACAGGCAATCAAGCGAAGGAGGGATAATGTTTAAGCAAATACTGCAGGGGCTGGTTGACAACACGCCCGGTGCCCAGGCGGCTATTTTGATGGGATGCGACGGTATCGCCGTTGACCAGGTATGTAGCGATGCCGCTGTCGCTGAGAGCGGTCAGGCAGTAGTGGTGGAGTTTGCCGCCATAGTTAAAGATGTGCTGCATACGGCATCTCTGCTGGAAGTGGGAAATCTTGAAGAGATTGCGGTAAAATGTGAGCAGATGATCATTGTTCTCACCATGCTTACTGACGAATATTTTGTCGCTTTGTTGATGGAGCGGAACAGTAACGCCGCCAAGGGGCGCTATCTGTTACGACGTGACGCGCATTTACTGCGCAAGGCGCTCGAATAGTAGCAGGAGTGAAATGTGAAATTGCTGATCCTGCATGGTCCAAACCTGAATATGCTGGGTGTTCGCGAACCGGGTATTTATGGCACTGAGTCTTTGGCCGCCATCAATGCGGCCATTGTGGCGCACTGCCATGGAAAAGAGCCGGTCGTAGAGGTTGAATGCTATCAATCAAACAGTGAAGGCGCACTTATCGACCGGATTCACCGGGCCTACCACGAAGGTGTCGCCGGTATAGTTATAAATCCGGGCGGCCTGACACATACCAGCGTGGCGTTACGTGACGCAATTGCCGCAGTGGCTGTGCCGACAGTGGAGGTACATCTATCCAACGTACATGCCCGCGAGCAGTTTCGCCATCATTCCTATATAGCTCCGCTAGCGTTGGGACAGATTGCCGGTTTCGGTGGGCTCGGCTATCTGATGGCTGTCGACGGGTTGCTGCATCATTTACGGGTTGGATAGGCGCTTTTAATTTTTTTAGTATCGCTGAAAAAGAAGCCTTATGCTAAAGTCACGAGTTGCGCAGGTGCGTAATACCATGCAGAATTTGCGGCTGGACGGGATCGTCCTGTTTGATGCCGTGTCTATCCGCTATCTGTGCGGTTTTAGCGGCAGTGACGCCGTGCTTCTGGTCACCGGTGAAAAACTGGTATTTGCCACCGATTCAAGGTATGTGGTGCAGGCGCAGGAACAGGTTGTCGCTGACGAGATTCAGGAGTATCGCGAAAAACTTGGAGCTGTTTCGGCGTTGGTGGAAAGATTTGCCCTGACCCGGGTGGGGTTTGCCGACAAGCTGGTCAGCGTTGAGTTATTACATCAGATGCAGGATAGATCTCCTGCAGTTGAATGGCGCTCGTTTGGCGATGCCGTACGCAATCTTCGTCAAATAAAGGACGCCGGAGAAATCGCCGATCTCAGGCAGGCGGCGGCAATGAACTATGCAGCCTACCAGGCTGTGCGGGGCAGTGTTTGCCCGGGGATGAAAGAGCGTGATCTGGCCATAGAGCTTGAATATAGTCTGCGCAAGGCCGGTGGTGAAGATAAAGCCTTTGATTTTATAGTAGCTTCAGGGAGTCGTGGAGCATTGCCTCACGGTGTGGCTTCGGATAAGCAGATAGAACGCGGTGAACTGGTTACGATAGATTTTGGTACCAGGTACAACGGTTACTATTCCGACGAAACACTTACCCTGGCTGTGGGGGATGTCCCGGCGCGGTTGCGGGAGATTTACACTGTAGTTCTGCAGGCACACGACATGGCTATTGATGCCGTAGCAGTGTCCATGCCGGCGCGAGAAGTAGACAAAGTAGCACGAGATCATATTAGCGCCAGAGGGTTTGGTGAGTATTTCGGCCACGGCCTTGGCCATGGTGTTGGTTTGGAGATACACGAGTTGCCGGTGTTGTCGCCGCGCTCGGAAGTATTGTTGGAAAACGGGATGGTGTTTACGGTGGAGCCGGGTATTTACATTCCCGGTGTTGGCGGTGTGCGTATTGAGGACACCGTGTGCCTGGTGGATGGCAGGGTAGAAGTACTAACTCGTTGTCCTAAGGTATTTACATCTGTTGTCGCCTGATCCCGCCTGTTGTTGCACGCACCATAGGTGCCTGATTGGTTTGCTGATTTTGTAAACAATGAATTAAAGTGGAGAATTTAGATCATGGATATTAAAGATATCAAAACGTTGGTGAAGGTGATAACAGACTCAGATATTACCGAGTTTGAGTTTGAAACAGACGAAGAACGCATCATGATCAAGCGCGGCAAGGATACCGAAATTGTCCAGGTCGCTGCTCCGGCTGCGTATCCGCAACCCATGCCGCTTCCGGCTGCACCGGCGGCAGCGCCGGCCGCAGCCGCCGATGCTCCGGTGGCCAACGATCAGTATGACACCATTAGCTCACCCATTGTTGGAACCTTTTACGCTGCTCCGTCGCCGGAATCAGCACCTTATGTAAAAGTTGGCGATGTGGTAGAGGCTGGCCAGACGTTGTGCATTGTCGAGGCCATGAAGTTGATGAACGAGATCGAGGCAGAGTTTAAGTGCAAGATTATCGAAATCGTCAAGGCCAATGCTCAGCCGGTTGAATTTGGTGACGCACTGTTTATCGTGGAAAAACTGTAACGACCGCGTTGTTAACGGGGCTGTCAGGCTCCGCTGAGATTGATTGTGGAGAAATTATGATACATAAAGTTGTCATTGCCAACCGCGGTGAGATTGCGCTGCGCATCCTGCGGGCGTGTAAGGAACTGGGCATCAAAACGGTAGCAGTGCACTCGGATGTGGATAGCGAAGCGCTGCATGTAAAACTTGCCGATCAAAGCGTATGTATCGGTCCGGCACCCAGCGCTGATAGTTACCTCAATATGAAAGCTATCATCAGTGCTGCTGAGGTTACCGACGCCGATGCCATTCACCCCGGCTACGGTTTTCTGTCGGAAAATGCCGAGTTCGCCGAAATATGCCAGAACTGCGGCCTGATTTTCATCGGCCCTACGGCTGATAATATGCGCCTTATGGGAGATAAAATCAGCGCCAGGCAGACGGTAACAAAAGCAGGAGTGCCTATTCTCCCCGGCACCAAGGATGGGGTGCCAAATTCTGAAGAGGCAGTGCTTATCGCTAACGATATCGGTTATCCGGTAATCATCAAAGCCACTGCCGGTGGTGGTGGTCGCGGCATGAAAATTGTCCATTCCGCTGCCGCACTGCCCAATGCCTACGCTGCCGCTCGCTCCGAAGCCAAAGCCGGCTTTGGCAACCCTGAGGTGTACATCGAAAAATACTGCCAGCGGCCACGCCACGTCGAAATTCAGATTATGGCCGACAAGCACGGCAACGTAATTCATCTTGGCGAGCGCGATTGTTCCATTCAGCGCCGTCATCAGAAACTGCTCGAAGAAGCGCCGTGCTCCATCCTGCCCGACGACGTGCGCCAAAAAATGTGCGCCTGCGCTGTTGCCGCCGCCGAGGCGGTTAATTACTCCAGTGTTGGCACGGTGGAATTTCTGCTCGATGCCAACAACGATTTCTTCTTTATGGAGATGAATACCCGCGTGCAGGTTGAGCATCCAGTTACCGAGATGATTACCGGCGTGGATATTGTTAAAGAGCAGATACTGTGTGCTGCCGGCGAGCCGTTGCGCTACCGTCAGGAGGATATCGTCTTTCGCGGTCATGCCATTGAATGCCGCATCAACGCTGAAGATCCGGAAAAATTTACCCCCTGTCCCGGACTTATTGACGGTTACCACACTCCCGGCGGTTTGGGGGTGCGGGTAGATAGCGCCGTGTATGATCAGTACAAAGTGCTGCCCAACTACGATTCGATGATTGCCAAGCTTATCGTTCACGCCGATAGCCGCGAAGAGGCTATCAAGCGGATGAACCGTGCTCTTGATGAGTACATCATTGAAGGGATTAAGACCACCATTCCGTTCCATCAGCGCATCATGAACAACAAAGAGTTTATCGAAGGCGATGTGGATACCAGCTTTCTCGAACGGGTACAGCTCTGATATAAGTCGAACCTTAAAATCCCCGGGCGGGAGCCGTTGGCTTCCGCCCCTTTTTTGTGATGCAATGCCATGCCTTTAAAACTGGGTCACATAGATTACCTCAACTGTGTGCCGCTGTTCCATTACCTGCGTAATTGCGGTTTTGACGGTGAGATTGTCAAAGGGGTGCCGTCCACCCTAAATGCCATGCTCGCTCGGGGCGAGATCGATGTCAGCCCATCGTCCTCGTTTGAATACGGACGCAGCTTTACCGCCTATAAGCTGTTGCCCGGCTATTCAATCAGCGCTTTTGGCCCGGTGCAAAGTGTGATGCTGTTCAGTCATGTGCCTGTAGACGAATTGCGTGGTCACCGTATCTATATTACCGGTGAATCGGCCACGTCGGTGAACCTGTTGCGGGTGCTGCTGCGTGAATACTATGGCTGGGATCAGGTAGATACCTGTGTTCCAGATGTACCGGTAGAAGAGATGCTGGCGCAGGGCAGGGCAGTGCTTCTTATCGGTGACAGGGCGTTGCGTCTTGCCCTGGCATCGCAACCAACCGTGCGCTATCATTACGACCTGGCCAGCCTGTGGCGGCAATTCACCGCTATGCCCTTTGTGTTTGCTTTGTGGATTGTCCGTAACGACGTAGTGGATGGCAAATTGGCCAGTTTGCAGCGGTTGCGGCAACATCTGGCGGCTTCGTATGCCAGGGCCAGAGCTGAGTTGCCGGAATTAGCTGCAACCGTAAGCCGCAATAGCTGGATTAGCGCCGACCAGCTGCTTGATTACTGGCGCTGCATGTCTTACGAACTTGATGAAGCGCATCTGGCCGGGCTGGAACTGTTTTATGAACTATGTGTAAAATATGGCTACCTTAAGCGGCGGCCAAAAGTGGAATTTGTTGACTGAAAAAAACACTCTGCTGTTGCATTGAGTTGACAGCGCGGCTGTTATGCATTAAAACTGACCGCACATTTGCCCGGGTGGCGGAACTGGTAGACGCAAGGGACTTAAAATCCCTCGGCCTTCTGGCTGTACGAGTTCGATTCTCGTCCCGGGTACCATATACAAACAGGGGATGCTCTGCAAGGGGGCATCCCCTGTTGTTTTTCCCGCGTGATTACCGGCATTAAGGGTAGATGTATTATTGACAGGGTATGTAAACAATGTTAATTTCAGCTAAATTTGCCGCTGGCATTCAATACGTTAACATTTCTGGCGTGCAAGGCGTTGTGAACTGGTTGTTTTTTCCGTTACCAATACACAGGAGAGTAGTATGAAATTTTTGAAAGCAGTCATGGTTCTGTTTGCTCTGGGATTTTTGAGCGCCTGCGGTGGCGGTGGCGGCGGCGGTGGTGGTGGCACCCCCGGCCCTGTGGTGCCAGTTTTCGACGGTTCCACCGCAATTATCAGTTCCAGCGCTTCTTCCGCCTCCATTGGACTGCCCGGTGATACGGCAACAGATGAAGCGGTGCTTACCTTTGAAATCAAAGATTCCGCTGGTACCAGTATCCCCGATGGTGCCAAAGTTGACTTTGCCATGCTTACACGGCCGCGCGGTGGCGAAAAACTTTCTGCCGATTATGCTTATACCAAAGATGGTAAAGCTACCGTGGTACTGAAGAGCGGTACCGCTTCTGGTCCGGTGGAAGTACAGGCTACTTATTATGATGTTGGTACTGGTGTAACACATACTCATATTATTAAAGTTACTATTGTCAGTGGTACTCCTGATGTGCGCCACCTGAGTATAGCAGTCGAGAAATTCAGTCTTGATGCCACGGTTTTTGGTTTGGAAGATACTATAAGTGCCTATCTTGGTGATCGCTATGGCAATGTAATTGACGATGGTACTCCTGTCAGTTTTATCACTGAAGGCGGCACTATTGGCACCAGCAGTGGTTTTAACACTACAACGATCTCCGGTGTGGCAACAGCAACTCTGCGTACCGCTAATCCTACAACTCCTGCTCTGGGTGGTATAGCTCCCTTTGGTAACCCTGGTCGGTGTCGTGTGGTGGTCTATACTTCCGGCAGTGAGAGTTTCGAAGATCTGAACGGTGATGGAGTGTATACCGCGGGTGTGGACAGGTTTGTAGCTTCTTCCGATATGTCGGAGCCGTATATTGATGCCAATGACAGCGGTCAATATGAAGTTGGCGAACTGTACATTGACGCTGATGGTAACGGGCAGTTTACTCCGGCCAATGGTGTTTATGATGCTAAAACCACTATCTGGACCAGTGGTAATGTTGTGTTCTCGGCCGGCATTTCGGTGCAGATCGCTTCTCCGGTCGTTGCTATGAAAGTCGATTCCAGCAAGACTCTTAAGTTTACCGTATCTGATCAGTATGGCAATACACCGTTGGACGGGACCAAGTACGATATCACTACTACGTACAAAGAAGCTAAATTCAGCAATAAGAGTCCGGAATCACCACTTAAGGATAACGATGGTGCTATTAAGACAGTCAGCTTCACCGTTACCACTACCGATAAAGCGGTCGTAGGTGATACGTTTGTCATTCGCGTAGCGGCGACATTGCCAAACGGTACGCAGTCGGTGGCTAACTATACCGTTACCGTCGTGAACTGATTTACGGCATCTGAACAACATATTGTACAGATCAACAGGTCCTCCGCATATTGAGCGGAGGGCCTGTTTTGTTTTTGCCGTTGGCAGGATTGTCCAGATTTGCCTGTTTTTAATGTTGCTGGGTTTTTCCTGTCCCAAGTGATTTGAATTAATGGTATAAACGGGAGCGGGTATTAGCTCTGCTGTTATCAAACCAGGTGCCGACCAAAACGATGTTGAATATTTTTTATCGCTGTTTGCCGTTATATTATCTGCTGGCTGCTGTTGCCCTGGGATTGTCACTGGCGTGGCTGGTCAGTGGCGAGGTGGAGTCGCGCCTTGACGACATGAGTGCGTCCGCGGCCGGCGCGGTTGCTCGGCAGGCGGATGACGGCGCTGTTTCTATCACCGACACTGACGGCGTTATTCTTAAACGCAATATGTTTTCTGCATCTCTTGCGCATTCTGCAACAACTGAGGGCACGGCAGATCATGACGCTGATACGCAACCGTCTGCTGCGCACAATGCTGCTCTTGTCGGTACCATTGTCGCCGGCGACGCGTCACTGGCGGTTATTCGCTGCAATAATAAAGATGATGTTTATCGTCTTGATGCCAGACTGCCAACCGGCGCAATTGTGAAAAGTATCAGTACAGATCATGTTATGTTGCGAGTTGCTGATGGTACTATGCGGCAACTCAGTCTCAAAGCGCGACATCACAGCAGTGCCGGAGTTGTTGCCGGTGGCGTTGTGCCGCTGGTGGCGGCAGGGGAGATTAAAAAGGTTGCTGACAACAGTTGGGTTATTTCCCGCCGGGCGGCGGATAAGTTGCGTGCCAATATTGCTACACTGGTACAGCAGATTCTGGTGACGCCTAAGGTAGCCAACGGCAGAACTTACGGTTTTGTAGTGCGCCAGGTACAGCCGCACAGCGTGTTCGCACAAATGGATCTGCGCCGTGGTGATGTATTGCACGCGGTTAACGGTGTTGCTCTGGACAGCCCGGAAAAGGGGTTGCAGATTTTTCAGCAGTTGCGCGAGGCACGCCGCATAGAGGTAGATTTGGAGCGCGGCGTGCAACCGCTGAAATTCAAATACGAGATACGCTAGGGAGATATAATAACGTGGGTAATCTTGACAGAATAACTGGTTGTCTGGTGCTGCTGGCTCTGGCGTTCAGTGTGGCGCTAACGACGGTTCCCGCCGCGGCTGAAAGCGGTAACGGTGGAATCACCCTCAATTTTAAAAAAGTTGAGCTGGCTACCCTTATCGATACCATCAGCGAGCTTACCGGGAAAAACTTTGTTTACGACGATTCGGTGCGCGGCAAGGTAACCATCATCTCCAGCCATGAGATGAGTCGTGAGGAAGCCTATCATTTGTTTCTTACTGTGCTCAATATCAAAGGTTACACGGTGGTTCCCAGCGGCAGCGTCAACAAGATTGTGGCCATCAAAAATGCCAAGGAAAGCGCAATCCCTGCCGCTGCAGCTGGTGACAGCGATCAATTTATTACCCGCATGATCACCCTCAAGCATGTTAATGCCAGCGATATTGCATCATCCATTCTCAGCCCGCTTATTCCCAGAACCAGCAATATTGCCGTGTATCAGCCGTCCAATACCCTGATTCTTACCGACAGTGCTGCCAATATTTCGCGGCTGGTGCAGATTATAAGAAAACTCGATGTTCCCGGTGCCATTCGCCAGTTGCGCCTGATTCCGCTTAAATTCGCCAATGCCACTGATGTCGCCGCCATGTGCGAGGAGATTGTCAACGGTAAAAAAGAGCGTGCTGTTGCTGTGGCGCCGCGAGTTCTTAATGTGAACAGTACTGTGGTTCCTACACGCATTATCCCTTATGAGCGCACCAACTGCCTGATTGTGATGGCCACCAGTGCCAAACTGGCTACCATTATGGCGGTGGTGGAAAAACTGGATAAAAAAACCACCAGCACCCAGTCACGTATCAATCTGTATTATCTGGAAAACGCCGACGCCGAAACCCTGGCAAAAACCCTGAATCGGATGATAAGTGGCAGCGATGACGGTGGAAAAAAAGCGCGTAACGGCCAACGCCCCATTGCTGCTCTGCATACCGATGTGAGCATTACCGCCGACAAACCTACCAACGCCCTGATTGTCAACGCCACACCGGAGGACTACCTGATTATCAAGGATATCATCAAGCAGCTGGATATCCGCCGTAAGCAGGTGTATGTGGAGGCGCTGATCATGGAACTGTCCATGGATGCCACCGAGCAGCTGGGGGTAAGCCTGCAGGGTGGTTTTGAGGTGGGTGATGAAGGGGTGGTGGCCATCTCCACCAACAAACCTGTCGGTATCGTCGGCCCCGATCTGTTGAGCAAATCGGTGAAAGGGTTGCTGGCCGGAGGTTTCAGCAAACTGATTGAGTACACCAACAGCGATGGCGAGATTGTCAGGATTCCGGCTTTTTCCGCCCTGATTCAGCTCTCCAAAGGCAGTAGTGACATCAATATTCTGTCGGCGCCGCGCCTGCTGACCTCCGATAATGAAGAGGCGGAAATTGTCGTTGGTCGCAATGTACCTATCATCACCTCGCGCCTCAACGATCCCGGCGGCAGCAGCGGTATTACCCAGAGCGTGGCGGTGGAGCGCAAAGACGTGGCTCTTACCCTGCGCTTTACCCCCCAGATTGCCGAAGGCGATTATGTGCGTCTCAAAGTGTATCAGGAGACCACCGATCTGGTGGCCGATGCCCTCAGCGTCGGCGATGTCAACGATGTCGGCCCCACTTTTACCACGCGCAAAATCAGCAATACGGTGATGGCTAAAGATGGTCAGACGGTGGTGCTGGGCGGTCTTATCTCCACCCACAGTGTCAACAAGGAGACCAAAGTGCCGTTTCTCGGCGATATCCCTGTTCTGGGCTGGTTGTTTAAAACCAGTGAAGTGGTGGACCAAAAAACCAACCTGTTGATTTTTATCACGCCGCGTATCATCAAGGATGCCAAATTGCTCAATGAGATTACCCTGGGCAACCGGCGGGAGATGGACGCCATTCAGGCGCAGCAGCGAGGAGCCGCCACGGATAGTGACAACAGCGGTGCCAGCGGAGAGTAATCGATGGGGCAGAGGCAGCTGATCGGGGAGATTCTGGTGCAGCAGGGCGCGGTGAATGGCGGGCAGGTTGAGGCCGCGTTATGTGTGCAGCAGCAGGATGAGCGGCGTCTGGGCGAGCTGCTGCTGGCGGAGGGGGCGCTGACGACGGTGCAGCTGTACACGGCATTGGCGCAGCAGCTGGATGTCGCCTATATGCGCGAGCTTCCCGATGTGGTCGGCGATGCCGCCCTGCTGGAACTGCTGCCCCTTGGTTATGCGCGTCAGCATCAGATTATGCCGCTGGTACGGCAGGAAAACTCCCTGCTGGCGGTGCTGGCCGATCCGTTTGATTTTGATGCCGTCAA
>JAMOOS010000074.1 GCA_027065245.1 Desulfuromonadaceae bacterium
CAGCAGTTGCGTACCGTTGTCGCGCAGCACCGTTACCGGCTGGATACGCAGTTTGCCAGCGACGTTAAGCCATACGCAACTGTTGTCGCGCAGGGCGGCACGCGGAATTGCCGCCACCTGGTGTAGAGTAATGCCGGGGATGGCGACGTCGACAAACATCCCCGGTTGTAGCGGCATCTCGCGCTGGCTGGTGGCGGGATTATCCACCCGGAACACCAGCCGGAACATCCGCGTCTGTTCGTCAACCTGAGCCATGGTGCGGCTAAGTGTGGCCGGCCAGGTAAAGGTGCCGCGGCGGGTGGTTACGCTGACGCGTGCTGCCCTGCCGGGCGTGCGTTTGAGCCACGGCAGCTCGTCCACCGCCACCGGCACCACCACCTGCACGGCGGTACTGTCCATGAGGGTGGCGACACTGGCGCCGGGGGCGAGATATTGGCCGAGGTCGGCGCTGGTGTCGAGTACCAGACAGTCGAAGGGGGCGCACAGGCGGGTGCGGTGCAGATTGAGGCGCGCCTGTTCCACTTCGGCAGCGGCGGCAGCCACGGCGGCGCGCGCCTGGCGCAGTTGCGGGGTATGCGCCGCCAGCGGTGGCGGCGCGTTGTCGCCGTTGATGAGTTGCCACTCGTGGATGGCGGTTTGCGCCAGTGCCAGTTCCTGTTCCAGTTGCAGGTTGGCATTGCTCAGAGCGTTTTGCGCTCTGGTCAACGCCAGGCGGTAGTCGTGGTCGTCGATGGCGATGAGTAGCTCGCCGGTGTGGAAACTGCCGCCGGGACGGAAGGCGGCGCTCACGTCGGTAACCACGCCGCCCACCTGTGGGGTCAGACGGATCTTTCGCCACGGCTGTACCTCGCCGGTGGCGTTGACGGTGACGGGAACATCATCGTTGTGGACGGTGATACAGGTTACCAGCACCGCAGTTGCAGTTGGTGTTCTGGTGGCAGTGTGCTGGCGCTGGTGCAGCATAAACCACACCAGTGCCGCGGCGGCGGCGAGTACCAGCACTGGTGCCAGACGGCGTAAAAACAGCGACGCTTGTTTCATGGTGTCGGCTCCGCCTTGGCGTAGCGCGCCATCCAGGTGCCGCCCAGGGCACGGATAAGGGCGATGGTGCTGGCCACGTGCTGGTACCTGGTCTGCAGCAACTGGCGGCGCAGGGTTAAGGTGAAATCGTTGGCTTCTATCACATGCAAGGCGTCGGCGGCGCCTTTGTCGTACAGACGGCGTACCCGCTCCAGATCGGCGCTGGCCTGCTGTTCGCGGTGGCTTAGGCGGTTGATCATGCGCTGTTCACCCTCCAGTTTGTTGAGCAGTTGTTCCACTTCGGTAATGGCTGCCAGCAGAGTCTGCTGTGCTTCGGCGCGGCGCTGGTTTACCAGTGCCTGCTGCTGTTCCACCCGCCATTTGCGCCGGCCACCGTCAAACAGCGGTTGTACCGCGCTGGCGGCCAGAGACCAGAAAATATCATCAATTCTTTTTATCCCCACGCTGTTGCGCGTCAGCCCCGCCGCTGCCTGCAATGTAAGTGACGGCAACTGTTCAGCCACGGCGGCGGCGTGTTCGGCATCGGCGGCGGCAAAGCGCTGCCAGGCGGCTTTCACATCAGGGCGGCGCAGCAACAGATCGGCGGGTACGCCGTGGCGCGGCAGAGGCAGTTTGACGGGGAACTGTGGCAGTGGTCGCAGATGCAGGCGGTTGTAGCGGATTCCCAGCAGCGCGGCAATGGTGTGGCGGCTGTTGACGCGGTTGATATTGAGCAGCTCCGCTACATTGGCGGCGTTGTCGTAAGCCTGCTGCGCCTTGTATATCTCGCGCGATGGTTCCAGGCCGTAATTGTAGCGCAATTTGACAAAATCACGATATCTGTGCCGTAAATCCTCTTGAGTGCGGGCGATGGCCAGCTGCTGACACTGCTGCTGATAGATGTAGTAGGCGGTGGCCAGTTGCGCCGAAAAACTTAAGATTGCCGCGTCCCGTTCCGCCTTTGATATCTCCAGCCGTGCCTGTGCCGCTGCGCTGCGTTCATCCAGCTTGCGCCATAAATCCACTTCGTACCCGGCACTGGCCTGCAGGGTGTAGACGTTGCCCTGGGTCTCAACAGCAGCTGGCAGGCGTTGGCGTGTGGCGCTGCCGGAAATATCCAGCCACGGCAACAGTTGCGCCTGCTGAATATGCAGTGCCGCCCGTGCCGCCGCTACCCTGGCACGGGCCGCTTCTACGCTTTGATTGTCGCGCAGCATCTGTTCCATGAGCCGTTGCAGCTGGCGGTCGTGAAACTGCTGCCACCACAGCTCTTTCAGGTGCTGACGCGGGACGGCGGCGCTGGCGTGAGCGTGGGCGTAGGGAGCGGCGCTGATGGCGGCGCATTCCATACGGTTTTGCGGCTTTATGGGATTGCAACCGGCAAGCAGAATCACCAGCAAAACGGCTATGCCCACCAGCATTATATGCGGCACTGATTTCATAGCGCACATTTAATCACTGGCGCCGGTGCGGTTCAACAGAAAAGCATCTGTCCATCCGGGAACGGTGCCTTTATGCGTGGCTGTGTAAACGACTTGAAACGTCTGGCCTGGTTTAGTAGTGTTGGAATGGTGAACAGATAATTTTTTGTGTGATGAGGTAGAGGTCATTATGAGAGTAGCGTTACCGTTGGACGATATGAGCCTGGAAGATAAATTCCTGGTTATCGAGACTGTCTGGGCTGATATTGTGCGCAATTCGGCCGATTTTTCGTCTCCCGCCTGGCACGGGGAAATTCTCTCAAAACGCGCCGAACGTTTAGATAGCGGTGAAGAGGAAATTGTTGACTGGGATACTGCCAGAGAATTATTGCGTACCGCGCTGCTGAAATGAAGATCAGGATAACTGCATCAGCTTATGCTGATATCGAAAAAGCGGCGGAATTTTACGCGCGGCAGAGTTGCGGATTAGGTAAATCTTTTCAGGATTCGATTTTTTCAGACATTGACTCGCTGCAATTTTATGCGGGAATCCATCCGAAATACTATTCGAGATATCGCCTGTTAGCGCATAAATTTCCGTACGCGATATATTATGATATCAGCGCTGACTCAGTAGTGGTGATAGCCGTTTTGGATTGTCGGCGCGAACCGGAGTGGATAGAGGGCCGGTTGTGATGTTTTAATCCTTAACCGGGGCAGGCTTGGCGCCGGTGCGGTTCAACTAAAAAGGGGACAGGCGGTGTACGCCTGTCCCCTAGTTGTATCATGATAATTTCGCTTGGCTTACTTGGGATTGCCGGAGCGGTAGGTAGTGGGTTTGCATTTTTTGTCGAGACTGATGGTCTCTTCCCATTCCTGCCACAGTACGGCGCCATCCATGGTACCGAAAGGCTTGTACCACAACTGCACCGTTACATCCATGGAACGCTCTTCTGCAACCTGCTTGCCATCAGGACCTTTATCAGTGACAGGGTAGAAGATATCAAAACGCTCTTCAACCTCTTTTCCCGGTGGCAGACCGGTATCCTCTACGATAGAACTCTTCTCGTAGGGACCACGACCCATGTTGTTACCACGCGCCATCAACTTAGGTACCGGCATGTAGATTTTTTCTGCTTCAAACAGCTCGTCATCTTCTTCTGTTTCCGCTTTTACCGACAGAACCAGTCGGTTAGGTGTCGGTCAGCCATCAGGTATTGAGTGACCGGAGCGGTTAACCATCTTAACTTTGACAACGGCTTTTGGTTTGAGAGTGCTGCCGTCGAGCCATTGTACCGCGTAGCCTTCCACGTGGAAATCTACGGCCATTTTCTGCATAACCTTGGATTTGTAGCTGATGATCTTGTGTCCCAGACCACTTTCTTCCATGTGACATTCCTGGCAGGTCTTACGTCCGCCCTCGGCGCGATAGGCCCACATGTAGCTACCGTAGGCGGTGGCACATTGGGTGGGGTTTTCCAGCTCAAGATTCGGTCCCATACCGTGGCATTGGCCGCACAGAATTGACTCATCCATAATCAGGCTGCGCTTCATTTTGGGGAACGCTTCCGAATCGTGTTCACCATCATTGAAGCCGTATACCGTATCGTGCTGGGGATAACCGTCGGTCCATTTGTGGGTGATGGCCATGCGGTTATGGCAGATAAGGCAGTTGATGTTAAGACTGGTGAGAGTTTTCTTTAAACGGTCGCGGGTGGCGACAGCTTTTTTATCATTGGGATTTTTGAGCGCCTTTTTGGCGGCGTCGTACCATTCCATAAGGGTATCGGCCAGTTCTACCGCCACGTCGTCGGTTGCATCAGCCAGTTGTGGCAGATGGCACTTCATGCAGCCCATCAGATGCTCAACCTTGATGTCCTTGGTGGTTTTTACGCCGGAATACTTCCACGACATAAAACCGTTTTTCATAGCGGTTATCATGGTGGCGGCGGCGCGACCGGTACCATAGATAGAGCGGGAGTGCGGTGAGGCGGCCCAGTCGTTGTGAACATCCTCGTGGCATTCGATGCACTCGCTCGAATCGTACATGTCGATGAGTTGTTGCAGCGTTTTCGCCTTGCCCTTGGTGCCGACAATGGTGCCGTCGCGGCCGATACCGGCGCCGCTGGCAAAGACCATCGCGGCACTGAGCAGCAACGCCACAGCAGCAACGCTGATAACTGTGAGTTGTTTCATGGTTACATCCTCTTAATCAATAGTAAAATAAGCTCCTGACATAGATCAGGAGCTTAAAAACTTATGTTTTGTAGCTGCAAAACGGCAAAAGTATTAGCAGCCAGTCAGAGCAGATGCACCAGATGAAGCAGCTTTAGCTTTTTTAAGTTTTATTTTTACGCTATCGCCAACATCGAATTTTTTGGCATCCTTTTTCTTAACCTGCACGGTTACTGTGTCGCCTTTAACGGCGGTTACGGTACCTTTGTAGCTTTTTGCCAATGCTACGCTGCTCATGCTGCCAACGAATGCCACGGCTGCAATCAGTACAATCAGTTTCTTTGTCATTTTTGTTCTCCTTGTGTTGTTAATGAAATTAAGCAATAAAAGTGAACAGAGTACAACCTTGGTCTCCTGTCCGCCTGGACAGGAGACCAAAAGTGCAGATATAAATACCTTTATACATTAAATTAGTATAGGTCGCTTGTTAGAACCACACTTCCATGGTCAGGTAAGCCTGATCCATTTTGTCGACGGGATTGAAGAACTGTGCGTTCAACGGATCATCCAGATCGTCGACATCAACCGGAGCGCCTAACCAGTTGCCGCTGCCGGTATAATTAAACTCGTAGTGCTGGTAACCCAGACGCATAAATGCTTTGCAATTTTCATTGAGCAATTCGCCAACGGGCAGGTCGTAGATGGCATAAATTTCCCCAACGTGACCACGGGTAGCCAGTTTAGACATAGTTAGGTCATCATGACCGGGAGACATGGAGATCCAATACTTGGTGCCGTAGTTGTATTCAAGACCGACTTTCAAGCCCAGATCGTCAAAATCATAACGGATACCGGTGTAGACGCTGTAACCGTCCTTTTGACCGGGGTCGTCCCACCAGGAACCGAGCAGAGTGCTACCCATTTCATCGAAACCATCTGGGTCGGTGCGGCTCCAGCCGGCTGTAACAAAGTAGTGGAGGTTGTCTACCTTGTCCATGTACACAAAAGTGGTATGGTAGAGGTCACCGAGGTTCTCCTTGTCAAGGGTGCCATTACCGACGCCCGTGGCAAGTTCCAATGGATTGGGGAAATCCACCCCATCAGGGGCATTGATGATATTACCTGCCCAAAACGATTGGATATTGGCAAAGCGATCACCTTTGTTGATAAAATCCCAGCTGAATCCGCCGAAATCCATATCGTCCAGATTGTTGCTGTGTTCCAGCGGACCGGCTTCAAAACCACGACCGTAGCAGAAACGGATCTTGCTGTAACCCATGAAGTCGAACGGGTTATCAAACACCATTCCTAACGATGCGCCGTCAAAAGCGTAGTCCATGTAGTTTATCGGTGTAGCCATCCGCTTGCCGGTGCCCATGCGCAGGTGCGCCGGTGGACCATCGGTGGTAGGACGGCGACCGAGGGAGAACCAGATGGGCAGACCGGCGATGTTTTTCCAGTTGATATAAGCGCGGTCAACACGCAAGAGGCTGTCGTTTGGTTGCCGGGTGGTAGCACCATCCATTTGGGCGAACTGGTTCATCATGTAAGGGCCATTTGATGTTGGATTTGATTGCATCCCCCACGTTTTGTACATTGCCAGACGACCCTTGAACTCAATGTTTTCAGAAGCTTTAACCTTCATTCCCAACCGGAAACGGTTGGTGTACAAGGATTTATTTCTGTAGTTGTCTTTCGGTGCCATGGCTAGACCCATTTGCTTCATCGCGTTTGCACGCTGAGCTGCAGTCATTCCTTGCATCTGGGCAACAGCACCTTTCACCATTTGTGTTGCCATGGCAGCTCTTTGATTTTCGGGGAGTCCAATTGTATTAAAGTAGTCGTTTAGATTCCTTTCACCGCCAGTTGCGCCTGGCAGCCCGCTGCCATTGTTGAAGAGTAGCATGCCGTTTGTTGCACCAGCAATAGTGCCAGCGTCCCAATATGCTTTGGTATCGGTATCGCTGTAATCCATACGGAAACGGTAGTCGCCAAAAAACTTAAAGCGGCTGCTGTTGTCCCATTTTTCAGCACTGCTTTCAAGCAGCTCTACGGAGTCGGCGGTTTCGTCCGCCGCATCCTGTACCTCGCTAACCTGTGCTTTGAGTTCCTCTAGTTGTTGGGTTAACAGCTTAATTTGATGAGCCAGCTCTGCTGTTGATGGCGCGGCTAGCGCGCTCATGGGGGCGAGCATTAGCGCCACCAGAAATAAACCCAGTGATCTTTTCACCATTGTTTGTTGCCTCCTTGTGGTGAGTTATAAAAGTAGGGATGCGCGACCACGGACCATCCGCGGTACGTATGACAGCCTCCCAGTGTGATAAGCGTGACGGCAGCATGGGTGTTGCTGGCGTCATGGCATCTTCATGATGTGTGCCAGAGTGTGTAACTATTTGTTCTAATGACTGATTAGCTTGTGCGTGCGCAGGTGGCGGCGGTAGCGCTGCGGCTCTTTCTGCGATATAGCGCTATTTATATCGGCAAATAACGGCAGCGCCCCTCACTGCGTCGGTGGTTGCAGCGAGGGGCGCCTGGTGCTTGGTGTAGTTTGTTACTGGAATGTTATACCACTTATACCACTTGCTCCATGGCCCAGATGCCGCACGGGCAGATGCCGGCACAGATGCCGCAGCCGATGCAGACGTGGTCGTCAGAAACATATTCAAAGCTGCCGTCGGGGTTTTCGATGCGACGGATGGCCGATTCGGGACATGCTTCAAGACACATGGAGCAGTCGCGGCAGGTGCCGCAGGAGATGCAGCGTGTTGTCTCTTCACGCGCGTCAGTAATCTGTAACTTGCCGCGGTTGCGCGGTTTGAACAGTTCCTTGCTCAGGCGCTGTTGTGGAATCATCTCCAGCTTTTTGCGCGCGATTACTTCCTTGCCGTTGAGCAGGTCGTCGCAATAGTCGGCGGCTTCGTGGCCGTGGCCGATGGCGTCGGTAAGCAGGCCGGGGCGGGTGGTGTCACCGATGGCGAATACGTTGTGCTCATTTTTTACTTGCCAGCAGGCGTTGACATCCATCATACCGCGGTCGGTGAGCCACTGGTGCGGCACATAGGAGAGGTCGGGGCGCTCACCGATGGAGATGATAACCGTATCGGCTTCAATAAGGTTGCCATCCTTGTCGTACAGCCCTTGCGGGGTGATGCGCTCGGTAAATACCGGCCAGCGCACCTCGCCGCCGAGAGATTTGAATTGGGCAATCTCCTTTTCAAATGCCGCCGGGCGCTGCACGTCGATGGCGGTAACTTTTTTTGCCCCCATGGCGTAGGCTTGCAACGCCACATCCATGCCGGCGTTACCGGCGCCGATCACCACTACTTTCTCGCCTACCTGAGGATTTTCTCCGCCGTTGACCTGCTTGAGAAACTCCAGCCCTTTTACCAGCAGTTCGTGGCCGGGGAAGGGGATAACCACCGGATTGTGGGCGCCGCTGGCGATAATTACCGCATCGTGTTCAGCACGGATGGCGGCAAACATCTCGGCATCCACTTTGGTGTTCAGTTTGGTCTTGATGCCGGTGTCGAGCAGGCGCTGAATCTCCTGTTCGAGAATTTCGCTGGGCAAACGCTCGCTGGGAATGGCCTGATACAGCTTGCCGCCCAGGTGTTTATCTGCTTCGTAAACGGTAACGTCGTGTCCCTTGAGGCGCAATTGCCACGCCGCCGATAACCCGCCGGGACCACCGCCGATAACCGCAATCTTTTTGCCTGTATCCGCAGCGCACGGCGGTGCCGGAGTGCCGATGCTCAAGGCGCCGAGTTGTTTCATAGATATCGGCGAATCGAGGAAGCGGCGACTGCAGGCGTCCATGCACAGGTTCGGGCACACCTGGCCGCACACGCTGGCCGGGAACGGTGAGTAGCGCAGCACCAGCTCCAGCGCCTCCTGTTCCTTGCCCTGGCGTAGCAGTTTCAGGCGATCCTGAGTAGGGATAAACGACGGGCACGATGACTGGCACGGTGCGCTGTAGCGCTTTTCCATCCAATGGGGAACTTTCAGGCGGTCGTCGCCGCTGTTGACCAGACCGGCCACATGGTCGTAGTCGTCGTCGACAATGTCGCCAAAAATACCGCCTTCCACCCACTTGTTGAGACGGAATTCGTGCATGGAGATGCGCCCTTTGGCGCTGCGCTCGTCGGCGGTTTTAGCGCAGATTTTACGCCACTGACTCATGTCGGACAGTGTTTTTAGCAGCTCCGGGCGCTGAATATGATCGAGGAATTCCGGCAGACCGTTGAGGAGAAAATCCCTGTCGGCCTGGTCCAGATCGAGCAGCCATACGTCGTCGGACAGATCTTCGATGGGGCCGCGCACATACAGGGTGCCGCCCACCATGCCCACGCAGCCACGGCTGCCGAGAATCGAGGTCTCATTTTCGCAGTCCACGCCGCAGATTACGCCGATGCCGCCGCCCATGAACTCAAAGGAAAACGAGCCGGTCTTTTTTAATACCCACAGTTGCGGTGCCTCAAAGGCGGGGTCGTGTTTCATCAGTGAGCCGCTGCGCGTGCCCACCTGACCGGCTACGTAGATTTTACCGCTGGCGGCGCAGTGGGCGGTGGTGTCGCCGCTGTCGCCCAAGATGGTTAGTACCGCGCCGGAGTTGAGCCAGCCAGAGTCGGCCGGGGCTGAGCCGAGCACGGTGATCTCTGTCCCTTCCAGACCAAAGGAACCGACGCGCTGGCCGGGATTCTGAACAATAAATTTAAGCGGTTTGCCATTTTCGGTCCACAGCGGGCCACCGATATCGTGGTGGCCGGAGGAGATGATCTCAAATTCGGTTTCACCGTTATCGAGGGCGGTGTATATCTTTTTCAATAAATCCTGGGTGGAAATCCGCCGGTTGTTGGCGTCAAATCCGCTGATTTGTGCAGTCATATATTTATCTCCTTAACACACGTACTGGACTTGCAGACGATCAGCCACCGCTTTGTCCATGGCAACCAGCGCGTCGCTGCGGCCGATGGGCAACGACGAGTTGCCGATGGGAGCCATCATCTTTTTCAGTTCCTGATCCATGGCCAAAAAGTAGTTGACGATGTTTTCCGCCACCTTCTCCGGGTCGAGGCGGTGCGCCAGCACCGGAATTTGCGAGGTGATTCCCGCCGGGCACAGGCCGGTGTTGCAGGCGTTGCAGCGCCCCTGATCGTTGCCGACGCAACCGGCCATTTGCAGGATGAGCTTGCCGGTAAACACGCCGTTGGCGCCCAGACACATCATCTTGAAGGCGTCAGCAGCCAGGTCGCCGGTTTTGCCCAGGCCGCCACCGGCCCACAGTGGAATTTGCCCCTGCCGTCCCTGAGTTACCGCTGCCAGGTAGCAGTCGCGCAGCTTGCTGACGATGGGATGGCCGGTGTGATCCAGCGATACCTCGTGGGCAGCGGCGGTACCGCCGTCGATACCGTCGATGAAGAAACCGCCGACGATGTTGTACGGGTCGCGCACCAGGTTGTTGAATACCGACACACTGGTGGATGACGCCGCCACCTTGATGGCTACCGGCACGCGGAATTTGAACGCCGCGTTAAAGGAGAGGAACATCTTCTGCACGCTCTCCTCGATGGAGTACAGCCCCTGATGATTGGGGGGGCTGAGCAGGTCGGTTTTGGGGACACCGCGGATGGCCATGATGTGCTCGGCCACTTTTTGTGCCTGGAGCAGGCCACCGTCGCCGGGCTTGGCGCCCTGACCGATTTTTATCAGTACACCGGCGGGATCTTCCACCATATGCGGCATGGCCTGGAGAATGCGGTTCCAGCCGAAGTGGCCGGAGGCGATCTGCAGGATGAGATATTTCAGGTAACGGCTCTTGAGCAGCCGCGACGGCACGCCGCCCTCGCCTGATGACATGCGCACCGGCAGGCCGCACTCTTCGTTCAGGTAGGCCACCGCCATGGCGACCCCTTCCCACATGCGCCACGACAGGGCGCCGATGGACATGTCGCCGATGATGACCGGATAGATCCAGTTCACCGGCGGGGTGTGACCGCATCTGACCAGTTGACCGTTGTCGCCCAGTTTTAGCGGCAGCTCGTCGGCGGGGAGAATGCGACCGAAAGGCGCCAGCATGTCAAAGGTGTGGCGTTGGGCGTCGAGGCTGGGGTCGGTCATCTGCGAGATGCGGCCGACGCGCAGCTGATCCAGGGTGCGGATGCTGCCGGTGAGATTTTTACGCCCGCCGCGTTTGATAGACTCACCAGCTTCGCAGCGGGTAACCACCGGCATACGGGTGTCGGGGTTGCGCACCGGCCTGATGGCGTCGTTGGGGCATACTTTTTCGCAAATACCGCAGCCGCGACAGTAGTTTTTGAGCGAATTCACCTGCTTGATCACCGGCACCGCCGAAAATCGCGCCTTGGGATCAGGAACGTCGCCCTCGGAAAATACCATGCGCCGCCGTTCTATTTTGGCCTCGATGGCGCGAAACGAGCACGCCGCCACGCACGAACCGCACAGGGTGCAGCGGCTGGCGTCGTAGATTATCTTCCACGGCAGATCATTGGGGGTTGCGTCATGTATTTTTACTGTTTCCATCGTTCAACCTCCAATCGGTCATTGATGACTACAAGTTCACGTTCGTTGGGATAAATATCGGTGGACCAGTCGCGCTCCGGCAGAATATCGTTGATACCGCACACCTCGGAGGAGATTACTACCGTATCGTCGGTGCGCCCCAAAACCACCGGACGCAGTTTCTTGGCGTCGCAGCAGGTGAACAGGGTGTTGTCCGGCAGTACACCGATGATGGTATTGGGACCGTTGATCTCCAGATTGGCCAGAGATTGACGAATGGCCAGCAGTTGTTCGGCGTCCTCGCGTTCTTTAAGTTCATCAAACGGCAGCGGCGTGATCACATGCTTGAAATAGTGCAGTGGCCATTTTAGCTGGCGATGGACATAGTGCAGGGTATAGAGAAAGCACTGCGAGTCGGATTCAAAGCCGATATAGCCATGGTGCAGCTTGATCTGCATCTCCTTGTTTTTCTGGTAAAAGGTGTTCTCGCCGTTGGCCAGTCCGGTATAGCCCTGGAGGAAAAACGGATGCGCCGCATAGCGGACGATATCGTAATTGGTGTTTTGGCGACATTGGGCGGTAATCACCTTGGCGGTGAAATGCTCGTCCGCCTCCCACAGGTTGAAGAACGTGCCGATATCGCGCGGATCGCCGATCTCCTTCAGCGTTACCACATCGGGCCAGAATGAGTACACATAGCCCTGATCGCCCGGTTCCAGTGCGGCGCGCATCTTCAGGCGCATGTCCAGCAGCAGCTCCTCTTTCTCCTCCGGCGATGCGTATTTGTAGCTCTTGGGGTAGGAGAAAGTCTGAAACACATAGTTTGGCATGGCGATGATATCGAGATCGTCGCTGGGGGATGTTTCCGGCGCCCATTGGATAACGCGGCGAAAACCGGCTTCGTGCAGAATGTTCTCTGCCAGATTCAGACCTTCGTCGGTGCAGGCCATGGACAGGGTGGGCATGTGTTTGTAATTTTCAAAAATCCCGCCCAGATCCTGCATAACCATGGCGAAGCCGGAGTTATCGTGCCCCTTTTGCTGCGATTGCATCAATTGCAGCGCCATGCTGGGATGGATGTAGTTTTTGCTTTTGATAGCTCCTATACGACACATATGAAGTATCCTCTCTGTGCTGATATAAATAACGACTCCGCACCTGCAGCAAATGGCGTGCCAAATGGTATCGACAGTGGCCGAAGTGCTGGCGAACCCCATGGATTCACACGCCTGTTTACGCTGTATAGCGGCGTTGTCAGTTTGTTTTGCTATGCTGGTGAGTATTTTTGTTGCTCAGTTGTGTACTTGCCAGACTGCCGCAACATTTTTTTACTGCCAATAAAAAAGGCTTCCACGCCGCCATGGAAGCCTTGATGTTGATAAGCTCCGCTGGCCGCTATAACAATTCAACCCAGTTATGAGGGTCATCGAGACGACCGTACTGGATGCCGGTGAGGGTATCGTAGAGTTTCATGGTTAACTCGCCCGCCTTGCCACTGCCGAGGAACACGTCGCGCCCCTTGTAGGTGAATTGACCGACGGGAGAGACCACCGCCGCGGTGCCGGTGCCGAAGGCTTCGGTGAGGCGACCGTTTTCGCTGCCGTCCATAATTTCGTCGATGCTCAGGGCGCGTTCCTCCACCTGGTAGCCAAACTCTTTTACCAGGGTTAAAATCGAACGGCGGGTAATGCCGTTGAGAATGGTGCCGTGCAGGGGCGATGTCACCACTTTGCCGTCGTAGAGAAAGCAGATGTTCATACTGCCCACTTCTTCGACATATTTTTTATGCACACTATCCAGCCACAATACCTGGTCGTATCCTTTGCCAGCTGCCAGAGTTGACGCATACAGGCTGGAAGCGTAGTTGCCGCCGGTTTTGGCTTCGCCGGTGCCGCCGACAGGGACGCGGGCGTATTCGTCGGAAACCCAGATTTTGACCGGATTAAGTCCGCCGGAATAGTAGGCGGCAACGGGGGACAGAATTATGTAAAACAGGTAGTTGTCTGCCGGTTTTACCCCCAGCACCGGCTCGGTGGCGATCATGGTGGGGCGAATATACAGACTGGTGCCGTCGCTGTGCGGTACCCAGTGTTCTTCCAGTTTCAGCAGTTGACGCATGGCGTCGAGGCAGAAGTCGACGTCGATGGTGGGCATGCACATCCGCTCGGCGCTGCGGTTGAAACGTTCAAAGTTATCGCGTGGACGAAACAGCGCCACGCTGCCGTCCTGACGGCGGAAGGCCTTGAGACCTTCGAATATCTCTTGAGCGTAGTGCAACACCAAGGCGGCGGGATCGAGGCTGAAGGGTGCGTATTGTTGAATGCGGGCGTTGTGCCAGCCCTTGTCGCGGCTGAATTCCATAACAAACATCCGGTTGGTGAATTCTTTGCCGAACACCAGGTTGCTCTCATCTTTTACCGGCTGTTTAACCTCCTCGACGGGGAGAATCTGCAGTTCCATGACCTGTTTTTCCTTCCTTGACAGTACTGTAATCTGATTATGGCGTAAAAAAGCGCCACCAATAGTACCTGCATTTGACGGTCGCGGCAAGTCGGATTTGCGTGGTCAGATACTGGCGCGCGCAATTACGACGGCGGCGCAAGTTGTGCCGTTGCTGTGTAGAGGCTGACAACAGGCGCGCAGGGTGGCGGTGGTGGTGGCAACGTCGTCTACGAGTAAAACTCGATCGGCTGCCAGTGGTCTGGACAGTGCAAAGGCGTGGCGCAAGTTGTTGAGGCGTTGTTGGGCGCTGAGGTGAAGCTGGGTGGTGGTGTCGCTGGTGCGAATCAGGCTGGTATGGTCGACGGGGATGTCCAGTTGCCGCCCTAACTGGCGCGCCAGCAGCAGTGCCTGGTTATAGCCGCGGCGGCGCAATCGACGCGGATGCAGCGGCACCGGAATGATTAGCTGCGGGGCAAATTCCCTGATGCGCGGAGCATGGCGTGTGATAATCAGCTGCGCCAATGCCCGGTCGAGGCTTATTTTGCCGCGATATTTGAAGGCGGCAACAGCGGTGGCGGCGGAGTCGTTGTACAGACCAGCGGCGCGCAACCAGATAAATGGTGGTTCGGCGGCACGGCAGCGCTGGCACAGGTGGTCGGCGTCGGGGCTGTGATACGGTTCGGCGCAGCGCGAACAGGCCGATGGCGCTGCGGTGCTGAGTTGTTCGCGGCACGCACTACACAACCACTCGCCGCTGCGTAGCAGCGCCTCGCATAGTGGGCAATAACCCGGCAGCAGCAGATTGCCCAGTGCCGCCAGGCGGCGCAAAGCGGATTGCACTGTGGCGGGTGCTGTGAGCATGGCTGTAGTTGCCCAGGCTGGTTCAGCTTTTGCTGAGTAGATTTTTCCCACTCATGGCGGCGGGAACGTCCAGACCGAGCAGGGTGAGCAGCGTGGGGGCGATGTCGCGCAGACTGCCGTCAGCCAGGGTTGCGCTGGCGGCATCATCGCCAATGTAGATAAGTGGCACCGGATTGGTGGTGTGGGCAGTGTGCGGCTTGCCGTCAGCGGCAATCATCTGCTCGCAATTGCCGTGATCGGCGGTCACCAGCAGGCAGCCGCCCTGTTTCAAGGTGGTTTCCACCACTTGACACAGACAGCGATCCACCGTTTCCACCGCGGCTATGGCGGCATCCAGAATGCCGGTGTGGCCGACCATGTCGGGATTGGCAAAGTTGAGTATCACCAGGTCGAATGTGCCAGTGCTGATGCGTTGACATACTTCATCGGCCACTGTCGCCGCACTCATCTGTGGTTTTTCGTCGTAGGTGGCTACTTCTTTTGGCGATGGCACCAGCACCCGTTCCTCGCCGGGGTAGGGTTGCTCGTTGCCGCCGTTGAAAAAGAAGGTTACATGGGCGTACTTCTCTGTTTCGGCGATGTGGAGTTGTTTCAGCCCGGCTGCGGCAACCACCTCGGCCAGTATGTCGGGATAAGTTTCCACTGGAAACGCCACCGGCAGGTTGAGTTGCTCGTCGTACTCGGTCATGCACACATAGGCGGATAAATCGAGCAGCGGGCCGCGGGCAAAGCCGTCGAAATCTGCTACGGTGAAAGCAGTGGTGATTTCGCGGGCGCGGTCGGCGCGGAAGTTGAAAAAGATGATGCCATCGCCGTCGCGCACGGGAGCCGGGGTGCCGATGACGCACGGTTCGACAAATTCATCGCTTATGTCATTGGCGTAAGCGCTGCTGATGGCCTGTGCGCTGCTGGCAAAACGGGGCGCGTCGGCATGAACCATGGCGCGATAGGCGCGTTCTACCCGCTCCCAGCGTTTGTCGCGATCCATGGCATAAAAACGACCGCTGATGGTAGCAATGCGCCCACCACCAAGCTCGGCCAGTTTTCTTTCCAGCTGGTAGAGATAATCCATCGCGCTGCGTGGCG
>JAMOOS010000075.1 GCA_027065245.1 Desulfuromonadaceae bacterium
ACCGTCAACAGCGCCAGTGCGCAAACGCCGCCCACGGCGGCGGCGCCGCCGACGTCAACCGCCGCAAAATGTGGCTAAAGAGTAGTTACAGTTGTAGCAATTTGCTCGCGTGGACGATTCTCAAGACATAAACAGCATTGCCGCTTATTTTATAGATGACGCGGTAGTTTTTATGGAGTAAATGGCGATAGTCAGTGGAGAAAAAGCTGTTCTCGGCGATAAGAGCACAGCGCATTGGCAGCGCGGCAAGAGTGTAGATTTTCTCCTCCAGCTCACCGATAAAACGCCGTGCGGCAATGACATTATCAGCGCCAATACAGGTAAATATCTGCTGCAGATCTCTTTGCGCGCTTGCTGCTATGAATACATCATATGCCGTTGTCACATTTGAACTCCCGGAAAAACTTTCCGGCTTCACTTACCCGCCCCTCTTTTACATCTTCCTCCGCCGCTACCAGCAGTTTCAACAAGTTAAAAGCGTTCATGGTTCTTTCATATTCACCGGCATCCAGCAACACCGCCTCGGCTTTGCCGTTCACAGTGAGAACCACCGGGCGCCCAGTTGTATGAACCTGTTTGAGAACCGCGCTGGTATTCCGCTTCAGATCTGTTATCGACCGGATATCTTCGGTGATACTGATAGACATAAACTCCTCCGCAAGCATGGCGATAATCCAGCGGCTTTAAAAACTTTTTTGCGCCGCCATCATATACAGACCCTTAAACAGTAACATGCCGACGCATTGATTGAAAGATGACTTGTTGCGGTTTCTCATCTTGAAACAGCCAGGAGACTGTCGTCTCCATCCCGACAGTACAAAACCACCAGGTAGCCATCGGGGTCGTGCAGCCATAATTCCTGCATCTGGTGTTCGTGGTCTTCGCACTTGTGCAGCCATGAATAACCGCCGCGCTCCAGGGCGCGCTGACATACATCCAGCGATGCCACCACAAACTCGATACTCACACCTACACCGTGGGGATGGTATTCCAGATCGCGGTAGATGGTGGGATACTGTCGTTGCAGCACCGCGCTGGCGCACAGTACCACCGTGGCGCCGTCAGTATCTATCAGCAGTACCGGCTCGGCGCCAGGCGCGGCGACAAAACGCTCCACACGCAGCGACAACAGGTCGCGATAAAAATGTTCGCTGCGGTTGATATCGGCCACAGCAAGGGTTATGTTCAGACTCATTTACTACCTCGTTCACAATCGGGTTGGTCCATGTCGCAAAACGACGGAACAGTTACGGTATACATAGCCCTGGGTGGTAACCTGGGTGATTGCCGCAGCGCATTTGTACGCGCCCGCGCCGCTCTGGCCGCGGCAGGGCTGCGCATTACCGCCTGCGCGCCACTGTATCGCGGTGCGGCGGTGGGCGGCCCGGCGGGACAGCCGGACTACTACAACACCGTTATCCAGGCCGCCACCACACTGACGGCGACGCAGTTACTGCGACTATGCCAGAAAATCGAGCACCAGGGCGGTCGTCAGCGCCAGCAACGCTGGGGCGCGCGCACCATCGATCTGGATATCCTCGACTACGCCGGCACCGTCAGCGCCGCGCCCCACCTAACCCTGCCGCATCCGCGCCTGCATCAACGCCGCTTTGTACTGCAGCCGCTATGCGCCATCGCGCCGGACTGGCACCATCCGCGCCTGAAACACAATGCCGCCAGCCTGCTGGAACAACTGCCGCCGCAACCGGCACTGGCGCTGGTGGCGCAACGGTGGTAGACTCCCCCTGCTATGGAGGAACGCTATGATTGTTCGCCTTATTTTACTTATTCTGCTGGCATTTTTGGGCTACACCGCCATTAACGCCATACAACGCTTTTTTGTCGGCAGCGCCAACCGGGATCAGGACGATTCCGATACCATGGTGCCGTGTGCGCAATGCGCCACCTACATTCCAGTCGACTCAGCCCTCAAACGCAAGCACGCCGGAAAAATATACTATTTTTGCAACAAGAACTGTCTCGATTTATACCGTAAACAACCATAGGAGGAAATAATGGAATTCTTTATCGACACCGCCGAAGTAGATGAAATACGCCAGGCCACTGAGCTGGGTCTGGTAGACGGCGTTACCACCAATCCGTCCCTCATCGCCAAAAGCGGCCGCGATTTCAAACAGGTGATCACCGAGATCACCGGCATTGTCGACGGCCCCATCTCCGCCGAGGTTATCGCCCTGGACGCCGCCGGTATGGTAGCTGAGGGTAAAGAGCTGGCCGCCATCCACGCCAATATCGTCATCAAGGTACCCATGACCGAGGAGGGGCTGAAAGCCACGCGCATCTTCACCGCCGCTGGGATAAAAACCAATGTTACGTTGATTTTCTCGCCGCTGCAGGCGCTGCTGGCGGCCAAGGCCGGCGCCACCTATGTGTCGCCGTTTGTCGGCCGCCTCGACGATATCGGCCACGACGGCATGGAGGGAGTAGAGCAGATCCGCACCATTTTTGACAACTATGGCTACACCACTAAAATCATTGTCGCCTCGGTACGCAGCCCGCTGCATGTACTGCGCTCCTCCCTGGCCGGAGCGGATATCTGCACCATCCCGTTTGCGGTAATGCGGCAACTAGCCAAGCATCCCCTTACCGATGCCGGTATCGCCAAGTTTATGGCCGATTGGGAAAAAACCAAATAATCTCCACCGCCAGACAAGGAGGCGGGCATGAAAAAATGCCCATTTTGCGCCGAAGAGATTCAGGACGAGGCGATAAAGTGCCGCTACTGCGGTGAGTTTCTGCGCCAGTTCAAAATAGAAACACTGGCGCAAGCCAGCGCTGAGCCGTGGTATCTGAAAACCTCGTTCATCATCGTTGCCATCGGCTGCGTCGGCCCGCTGGCGCTGCCGCTGGTGTGGCTGCGCACAACCACCAGCCTGAAAAACAAGGTACTGATCAGCATGGCGGTGCTACTGGCCAGCTACCTGCTCTATCTGGCCACTATGGCATCGCTGCGCCACATTGAGGAATACTATCAGTTTCTCAATTCACTATAGCAGCATTTATCGTTAGCGATGACGGCGCGGCACAAACGGCTTGGCGCCGCCTTTTTTCTTCACCGGCTTGCCGCTGCGGCCCGGTACCTTTTTGCCATAATCCGCATCGTCAGCGGCCATACGCTTGATATCGATGGCACATTGGCGCAACTTGATATCGCGCAGCTTCTCCAGCGTGCGCGGCGGCAGATCGCGCGCCAGTTCCACCGTACTGTGGCCGCCGAATACATTGATGCGCCCGATGGCACGCATGGGTACCCGGCCTTCGTTGGTAAACGCGCCGACAATATCACCGGCGGTGACACTGTGTTTACGTCCCACCGCCAGCCGGTAACGACTCATGGCAACACCTAGTTGACGCCCGCCGCGCTCGCGGCGCTGGCGCTGCTCACCGGCCACCGGCAGATTGATATCCGGCAAAATGGGAAACAGCGGAGTATTACGGTGCAACTGCTGCGCCAGAGCGGCAGCAATGTCGCCGATATCCAGCCCGTCCTCGGCGGCAATGGTTTCGATCAGCTCGCGCAACTGCTCCAGATTATTGTCGCGCATGGTAGTGTGCAACTGCTCGCGAAAACGCTGCACACGCCGGGCACTAATCTGCTCGGCGCTGGGCACCGGCAGCAGGGGAATCTGGCGTTTGATGGCGCGCTCGATAATCTTCAGCAGGCGTCGCTCCGGCGGGCAGACAAACAAAATGGCCCTACCGCTGCGCCCGGCGCGACCAGTACGACCGATGCGATGGATGTAGGCTTCGGTGTCAAAGGGGATATCGTAGTTGAACACATGGCTTATCCGCTCCACGTCCAAACCGCGCGCCGCCACATCGGTGGCCACCACAATATCGATACCGCCGCGCTTAAGCCGATCAATGGTATTTTCGCGCATCTGTTGACTGAGATCGCCGTTGAGCGCCGCCACCCGATGACCGCGTGCCTCGAGTTTCTGGGCAATTTCGCTGGTGGCGTTTTTGGTACGCACAAAAATAATCACCCCGGCGTGATCCTCCGCCTCAAGAATACGGCACAGCACATCAAATTTCTGGTTACCGCGCATAAGCAGGTAACCCTGCTCAATCTGATCCACGGTGGCGGTGCGTGAGGCGATCTGTACCTCACTGGCGTCGCCGAGATATTTTTCCGCCACCCGGCGGATAGCCGGCGGCATGGTGGCGGAAAACAGCGCACACTGGCACTTGGGCGGCGTAGCGGCGAGAATAGTCTCCACATCGTCGATAAAACCCATGCGCAACATTTCGTCCGCCTCATCCAGAACCACGGCGTCAATCCGTTCCAGTTTCAGGCTGCCCCGGCGCATGTGATCCATAATCCGCCCCGGCGTACCCACCACCACCTGCACCCCGTCGTGCAAAGCCTTGAGCTGCTGATACATGGGTTGACCGCCATACACCGCCAGCACTTTAATCTGCGGCAGGTAGCGGGCAAACCCTTTAATCGCCTCCGCCACCTGCACCGCCAGCTCACGCGTGGGCGCCAGCACCAGCAGTTGCGGATGACGTTTGGCGGCATCTATCCGCTCCAGCAGCGGCAAAGCAAAGGCCGCCGTCTTGCCGGTACCGGTCTGGGCGGTACCCAGCACGTTGCCCCCCTGCAGCAGCAGAGGAATACATTGTTGTTGAATGGGAGAAGGTTGATGATAATCGAGATCGCTCAGGGCGCGCAAAAACGGCTCTGCAACGCCAAGAGCGGCAAATTCCGGGGATAACTCCATAAAAATAATACACCTGTTACTGTTGCCCGTTAATCACCACATCCATGGCGACAAAGGGGGCATGGTTTTACACCAGATTCATATCTGGATAGCCTTTCAGAATAGCACAGCAGGCCAGCAATCAACAGTACTATTTTATTCCCTTGACTTTTCCTCTCATTGGGAATCTATATAAATGACCACTGTTTATAACAGATAAAAAAATGGTTGTTGAATTAGGGTGCCGCCTGTAGTATCTTCAGTCGCACTAAAATTATTTTTTAGCACGGCTGAAGAGAACCATTATTTCTACTGGTGGAAATACGGAAAACAATTTTTTGACACGGGGGCTTCATGAACATTCACGAGTACCAGGCAAAAGAGATTCTCGCGTCCTTCGACATTCCGGTGCCGCGAGGACGGGTAACACTCACTGCTGACCAGGCGGAACGCGCCACCAAAATGCTGGGCGGTCGCAGCGTGGTTAAAGCACAAATTTACGCCGGTGGTCGCGGCAAGGCGGGCGGCGTGCAGGTGGCGTACCACCCGGAACAGGCACACGAAATCGCCAAGGAGCTGTTCGGCAAGCGGCTGGTAACCCACCAGACCGGGCCGGAGGGGCTGAAGGTGCGGCGCATTCTCATCGAGGAAACGGTGGAAGTAGGCAGCGAATTTTATCTCTCCATCACCCTTGATCGCCAAACATCTCGTTACTGTCTCATCGCCTCCAGCGAGGGCGGCGTAAACATTGAGGAGGTAGCAGCGCACACGCCGGAAAAAATCCATACCCTCACCATCGACCCTTACACTGGTCTGCGCTCCTACGAAGCGCGCTCCATCGCCCTCAAGCTGGGTCTTAAAGGGAGCGTGGCCGAGGATTGCGTGCAACTGATGCTCAACCTGTTCCGCTGCTGCCTGGAAAAAGACTGCTCCCTGGTGGAAATCAACCCACTGGTGGTTACCAAGGCCGGCTGGCTGCTGGCGCTGGACGCCAAAATCAATTTTGACGATAACGCTATCTTCCGCCACTGGGAATACCACGAAATGCAGGACTATTCCCAGATGGATCCGCTGGAGATCAGTGCGGGCAAGTTCGACCTGGCCTATATCAAGCTGGATGGCAACATCGGCTGCATGGTCAACGGTGCCGGTCTGGCCATGGCCACCCTGGACGTTCTCAAGGAAAACGGCGGCAATCCGGCCAACTTTCTCGATGTAGGGGGCGGAGCCACGCGCGAAAAAGTAGCTGAGGCGTTTCGCATTATTCTGCAGGACAACGAAGTGGAGGCAGTGTTTGTCAACATCTTCGGCGGCATTATGCGCTGCGACATCATCGCCCAGGGGATTATTGAGGCGGCTGGCGACGGCAAATGTTCTCTGCCCATCGTGGTACGCATGGACGGCTCCATGGTCGAAGAAGGCAAAGAGCTGCTTCTCGGTTCCGGGCTGAACGTACAGTGCGCCGACGCCTTGGGCGAAGGAGCGAAGCTTATTGTTGAAATGATGCAGAAAAATGCCAACAACGCTTGATGGAGACCAGCTATGTCCATACTGATAAATAAGGATTCAAAGATTATCGTTCAGGGAATCACCGGCAAGACCGGCATGTTCCATACCCGCGAGTGCCGCGAATACGGCACCAACATTGTCGCCGGAGTAACGCCGGGCAAGGGCGGCATCCACGTTGACGGCATCCCGGTATTTGACACCGTGGAAGAGGCAGTACGTCTCACCGGCGGCAATGTGTCGATGATTTTTGTGCCACCTCCCGGTGCTGCCGATGCCATCCTTGAAGCCTGCGACGCTGACGTTGACCTGGCGGTATGCATCACCGAGGGCGTGCCGGTACGCGATATGGTAATGGCACGCCAGGTAGTAGCCGACAGCAATACCAAGCTCATCGGACCCAACTGTCCCGGCCTCATCACTCCCGGCGAGTGCAAGGTTGGCATCATGCCCGGCTATATCCATCAACCGGGAAAAATCGGCGTAATCTCACGCAGTGGCACCCTCACCTACGAGGCGGTAAAACAACTCACCGACGCCGGGCTGGGCCAGTCCACTTGCGTAGGTATCGGCGGTGACCCCATCATCGGTCTTAAATTTATCGACGTGCTGGAATTGTTCAACAACGATCCCGATACCGATGGCGTACTGATGATCGGCGAGATCGGCGGCAGCGCCGAGGAGGAAGCCGCCGAGTGGATCAAAGAAAACATGACCAAGCCGGTAGCCAGCTTTATCGCCGGTGTTACCGCCCCTCCCGGCAAACGCATGGGTCACGCCGGCGCCATCATCAGTGGCGGCAAGGGGCGCGCCGAAGATAAAATCGCCACCCTTAAGGCCTGCGGCGTCAGCGTTGCCACCTCACCCACCGGTATGGGCGCAGCCATGCTGGAAGCACTGGGGAAATAACCGCCATTTAATTGCTGACAAAGCAGTTGGGCAATCGCTAGAATGCGCCGCAGTAACCACCAATTACTGCGGCGCATCTGTTTTATGCGCCCAAAGGTGAGCAGAGAAGCTGTTTATGACAAAAAAGAAAGGCACATCGGCAACAGGCGACAGCGACCGCAGCGGACTCATCATCTCCCACTACGGCGTGGCCGTGCAGGTACGGTTTGACGACGGCAATACCGGGCGGGTAAAAGTAAAACGCAACTCCGGCCATGTGGTGGGCGATCTGGTAACTGTACAGGGGGAAATACTACACCGGCTGCCGCGCCGCAACAGCCTGAAGCGCCGCGATCCTTTTGGCAAAGTGCGCATGCTGGCCGCCAACCTCGACGCCGTTGCCGTGGTTATCGCCGCCACACCGGCAACACCGCCCGGCTTCATTGAACGCGCACTGGTGGCAGCGCGTGCTGATGGCATTGCCCCCGCCATCATCGTCAACAAAACCGACCTAGCAAGCGGCAGCGAGCTGGCACAACAGTTGGCGAGCGAATTTCCCGCCACCACCATATTCCGTGTCAGCGCCCGCAGCGGCAGCGGACTGGATACGCTACGTTCCTGGCTGCAAGAGCGCCAGCGCACCGCCCTTATCGGAGTTTCCGGCGCCGGTAAAAGCTCGCTGCTCAATGCCCTGGTACCCGCCGCCACGCTGGCCACCGGCGCCATCAGCACCAGCGCCCACGGCCGCCACACCACCAGCGTCTCCACCCTTATCGACCTGCCCGGCGGCGGTCAACTGGTAGACACCCCCGGCTTTCGCGACTTTGCTCCGGTAGACGTAACCAGCGAGCAACTAGCGCTGTGGTTTCCCGGCATCGAGGAAGCTATTTGCACCGCCCCCTGCCGCTTCCGCAACTGCCGCCACCGCAACGAACCCGGTTGCGGCGTTCAGGCCGCCTTGCAATGCGGCACGCTGAGCGAACAACGCTATCAACTGTATCTGGACACATTAACTGCCATCGAAATGATGGAACAACAACAAAGCGTGCGGCGCAAATAACCACAGCTAAAACCGTCGAATTTTCAGGAGCCTGTCGAGTGTAGCCACAGATAGTGGCCAGAGCAATGCCGTTCAGATTGTTCAAGCCACCAGTTGCAGCCCCATTTTGGCTGCCAACAATAACAGCAAAACTCCAAGCCCTTTTTTTACTATGTTTGGGTCAAGGCGTGCGTGCATAACTTTCGTACCCAGGCTCCCCCCAGCATAAGCGGCAACTGCGGCTGGTACCATTAAAGTAAAATCACTACTGCCCATGCCGATATAAGCAAGCAAACCACTCAACGACGAAAACGGCACCACAAATGCGGTAATAACTGCAACTTTTTTCGGGTTGAATCCCATCATTATCAGCAACGGCGCGATCATACCGCCGCCACCTACGCCGAGTAGCCCCGAAAGATACCCTGCCGCCGCACCAATTATCATTGGCGCCATGAGAGGGGTATCCTCACGATAATTATCGCTAAACCTGTTGGAGCGGAAAAATATCAACATCAGCCCTGAAAATAACAAGAACAGAGCAAATACCGCCAGCACCGCCGTCTTGGCTATCCAATGGCTCGACCACGCGCCCACAGGGGCGAGAAGGAATGAACTGACGATAATGGGTATCCCGAGTTTGAAATCAAGCCGTTTCGCGCGGATATTGCTGATGCTGGCACCAGTCATGCTCAGCGTGTTGGACAGCAACCCAACTGGTTTAGCCAGCATCAGCGGCATACCCAGCCAACTAAACGATGGAACCAGCACCACCGCTGCCCCTACGCCACCAAGGGCAAAAATAAAACTCAAGCCAAAAGCCAGCGTAGTAACAATGAAAATATTTAATATTGTATGTTCCATAGTAAGTACATTCTTCTATACATCCTGAATAAGTTTTATCCTGTTCATAAGCAATTCTACCACATTTAACCAGGCAGTGATTTTACCCGCGTGCGCCAGTAATGCATCTACCCGCTTCAAATTGTAGCGTTACATGGTTGATCGCATAGTTTTTCTGGAGCGTATGCTCGATGGCGGTGGCGTAATTGGTCAACCATACTGTCCCTCCGCTTTCCCGTCTTCGCGACTGCTTGTTTATTACTCAGCGGCGCAAGGAATACAAACAGCGCCGACAGGAGACTGCTGCAGCTTGTTGACAAATGTCAACTCGCCACATTTAGCACATGGCTCAGCATCGAAAACCCCTTTCCCTGTTTGCACTTCAAGTTGCATCACCTCGCTGATATTGAGAAACTCTTCTGGCGGCAGATTGAGGATGCGCTCCACCATTGGGTCTACCAGCTTGGGATCGATATCTTGAGGCGGTACGCCAGCTTTACGCTGCTGAACGAAAGGTGATTGTAGTGCTTTGCTGAAAAATTCATTTTTCAGCGCTACACGCACGGCGCGTCCGGTGCTTGTCTCAATTAAGGTAAATGCCATTTTATTGTAATACAATTTTTTGAAATTAGACTTACCATAGGTACATCCGGTAGCCGTCATCACGCCATCGGCGAAACAGCCGGCAGCGTGTCCTTCGCCGGTTTCTATAAGTACGCGCAACTCCTTGTCCTGGGCGCGTTCGACACCAAGGGCTGCCATTGCCGCCAACCCGGCGCGCAAGCCCGATGGCATTGCAGGACATTTATGACCGTGAAATTTCATGCCGACTTCGAATAATTCATTTAAGTTGTTCATGGTTGTTCTCCTGTGTAGTTAGAGGTTTAAGCTGGAATCGTACCTAAATTAAAATGACCCTACCTAGTCATCGAGATAACAAGACAGAATCACGCCAAAAAGCTAACAAACTGTCCACGCGACACAAGCACTGGTGGTGCTCATCGGCAATAGTATTAAAGTGGCGCCAATCCAACTGGTTGGCATTTTATCCCCGCAACAGTTTTTCGATATCTGTAGTAGCGGGAACTTTTCCTACCGCCACTACTTTGCCGTTAATCACTAGCGCAGGAGTGGTCATCACCCCAAAGGTCATGATCTGGTTGATGTCGGTGACCTTGTCCAACTCGTAGTCGATGCCAAGGTTATCAGCTGCTTGTTTGGCAGCGTCAGCTAATTTTTGACATTTGGCACAGCCGGTGCCGAGGATTTGGATTTTTTTCATTATTTTGCTCCTTGTGGATATTGGATTTATAATTCTGCATGATGGATGGCCGCCCAACTAGGGCAGGTGCTAAATAGTTAGAAAAATGCTCCATAGATCAGTCCGCTTACCGTTGCCATGGACATAACCAATGATACGAAAACCATAGTTTTTTTAGTGCCCATTACGCTACGGATCACCAGCATGTTGGGCAGAGACAGCGCCGGCCCAGCCAGTAATAGCGCCAGTGCCGGGCCTTTGCCCATCCCTGCACCAATTAAGCCTTGCAGAATTGGCACTTCGGTGAGGGTGGCAAAATACATGAAGGCGCCGAAAACCGAGGCGAACAAGTTGGCAAACAGTGAGTTGCCGCCCACTAGCGAAACTACCCATTGAGAGGGGATTAACCCTTCGTGACCGGGGCGACCGAGCAAAACTCCGGCGATCAGGACGCCGATGAGCAACAGCGGCAGAATCTTTTTGGCAAAATCCCAGCTTTCGGCAAACCATTCGCCCATTTCACCATCGCGCGTCGATTTAAGATTGCTCAGCAGCGATAAGCCGATCACCCCAAGGGTAAATGCCAATTCCGGGTGTTCTGGGAGAATTAGTGCCATGATAGCTGCGGGAAGAGCCGCGATAATGACTCTGCCGAATCCAAGCTTGAACCAGGTGGCCAGCATGATTGCCAAGGCAACGGAGAAACCGCTGGTGATGATCCATTTGGCGGCGTAAATATCGTGCCATATACCGCTGTTGTCAGCAGCCTTACCCCAATTGGCAAAGACTAGGATACCGATCATGCTGGAAAAGTACAGTGCGCTCTGCCATAGCGGACGCGTTACCTCTGTATCTGCTACCAATGGAGCTGTGGCGGCTTTTTCCGCCTCTTCATGGCGAAAGAAAAAGTGCATCGCCAAGCCGATGACAACCGCGAAGACGACAGCACCTACAGCGCGGGCGATTCCCATCTCGGGGCCAAGGATGCGTGCCGTCAATACAATAGCCAAAATGTTGATGGCGGGACCGGAATACAAAAAAGCACAGGCGGGGCCAAGACCGGCACCCATGCGGTAAATACCGGCGAACAGCGGCAGAATTGTACACGAACATACCGCTAAAATAGTCCCGGATACAGAAGCGACACCATAGGCGATAACCTTTTTGGCGTTGGGACCGAGATATTTCATTACCGCGGCCTGACTGACAAAGACCGCTACCGCACCAGCGATAAAGAAGGCCGGTACCAGACACAGCAGCACATGCTCGCGTGCGTACCATTTAACCAGATACAGTGACTCCAACAGCGCGTGCTGAACACGTGCTGATTCAACGGGAAGAAAAAAACAGCCGCTGAATACAGCCACTATCCACAGCAGGGGTTTCCACTCCTTGTTCCATTCCATAGCGTTTTCCTTATTGGCAAAATTACCAAATAGATGGGTGCAATAAAACCGGCATTGCCACTATGCTGTTGCTGGCTGTCAATAATGTATGCTCCAAGATGCGCAGGTTCCCCACTCCACCTATTTGGCAATATAGCCAAATATTCGTACCGCTGTCAACGAGTGAGTTTATGTTGTCGTCACACGGGCAGATTACGTCCCTTATTTCCATCACCTGCGCCACTCTTCACACTACACGGCTCGCGGCGCCCCATTTCCAGACGGGTAAAATCGAGCAGATCATCGACAATTGACGACAATTGTTCGCTTTTATCTACGATAATCTGCAGATATTCGCGCCGCTGCTGCTGCGGCAGACTTTCATCGCCAAGCAACAGCTCAGCAAAGCCCATAACCGCCGTCAGCGGTGTGCGCAGTTCGTGCGCGACCCCGGAGATAAATTCACTCTTTCGCCGCGACATCTTGCGCAACACGGTAACATCCTGCAGCGTTACCACGACCCCGTCGCAACTGCCGTGAGCGGCAACAATACGGGAAAAACGCGCCTGAAAGGTTCTCGGTTTCTCATGCTGGCGATCAAACATATCTACATCAATTGCATTGCGATTATTGGTACCGGCTTGTACCTGGCGCAACCAAAGGTTGAACTCCCCTTCGGGAAACAACTGCGCAGCATCCATACCGATTACATCATCAGCCGATTTCCCCAAAATATGCAACGCGCTGGCATTAATGGCTGTAACCGCGCAGTCATTATCAAAAACCAGCAATCCGTCAGCCATAGATGACAGTATGGCATCTATCTTGTTGCGCCCTTCTTCAGCCGCTACCAGAGCCTTTTTCAACTCCAGCTCCACTTTTTTGTACGCCGAAATATCACTGTGGGCGCCGACCACACGCCTGGGCGTGCCGTCGTGATTGCGCTCCACCACCATCCCACGCGACAGAATCCACTTCCAGCCGCCGTCTTTAGTGCGCAGCCGAAATTCACTGACAAAATAATCATCACCACCAGCGATACATTGCTGGCACCTGTCCATGGTAGCCGCCAAATCATCGGGATGAATCAGGCTTTGCCACTGGCTGAACGTTGGCTCCAGCTCATCTGGAGAGTAACCGAGCATCAGGCACCAGCGTTCACCAACCTTGCCAACACCAGTGGTAGCGTCCCAATCCCAAAAACCATCCCGCGTCCCTTCCAGCACCAGTCGCAGTCGTTCCATGTCCTGTTGCTGCTGTCGCCGTGAGCGCAACAGCAGCACCGTGAGCACCAGCAACAACAGACTGACAACAGCAAAAAACCAGCGCTCGCAGGTATCGATATAACAAACTGCATCGCCGGTGGCAGCGACGCACTTGCCGCTCCAGCAAAAAACGGCAGCCGCACATGACACCACCGGCTGCCAGTTACAACATTTCATTACCGCTCTCCATCAATATAATTTAATATTTTCAGCACCATACCTGCTTATACAGCGTATGGCAACATTTATGACCATCCCAAGATCCAAGATAGGAAATGAAAAAACCTCTAAAATGTGCCTTTCTCCTGTTTTCATCCCATGCCACACTCCCCTCATGCCAAGGCAGGCCCGCATAGACGCTCTTGGTGCGCTTTATCATATTAATCTGCCGAGGAACTGGGCGCTGCACGATTTTTTAAGATGACTGAGACCGTGATGGCTTTGCTGGTCGCTTGTCGACTATTTTGCCAGAGGCGCGACCCGCTGCTACGCCTTGACAATCACCGGACATGACGGGTACCGGGCGTATTGCCATACACCCTTGTAAAACGAACCTTTGCCAGAGAGATTGGCGCAACTCAATCTGCGGTGAGCCGTGCGGCTGAGCGAGGATGGGGGATTGCTGGCGGGGTTGATGTCAGGCTTGCAGAACAAAAAGCATAATTATATGGGCATCACTCTTCGTCTTTCCTGGCTCGGAACTCTTTGTATTCAATGTGTTTTTGGCGAAATTATTGAAACCATTGTAACACAAGTGAGCTTCCAAGCCTTTTATTTACGTTTTTGTGAGATAGCAGTGCCTTTTAACCATACATTCCAACCATATTCTGACACGTCTCCCGCATATGCCGCCGCAACTCCAGTGGGTTCAACACCTCCACTTGATCGCCAAACGCCAGCAACCACCAGCGTAATTGAGCGGTGTCTTCTACGTCAGCGGTTAACAAAATCTTCCCATCCGGCTGAGGTTTTAATTGTTGGGTTTGATTAAGCGGTGATTCTGCCAGGTGCTTTGCGACATAAGCATCAAACAGGCATTCCAGCTTAATGCTACCTTCACTTTGCGGAAAATTGAAATTGCCCTTAGCGATATATGCTTTTAATTTAAAATCTACCGGTAATGTTGCCGGTTCATCTAATACTTGTGCAGAGGTTATTCGGTGAACGGCAATCTGGCGTAGATCTTCATAATCCCAGAACGTGCAAACTAAATAAGCGACGTTATCGACAAATACCAGTCCCAACGGGTGGACTTTAGCTGGCTGAGTTTTGCTGTCGGTGCGGTTATTGTATGCAAGCTCCAATTGTTTTTCGAGTAGTAATCCATCATAGACAGCACTTAAAATCAGCGGATCAATTGCCGGTGATTCCAGCGTGAGGTGACGGGAAATACGCGTAATTTTTTGTGGCCATTTGGCAACGCCGCCATTTTCCAGTTTAGCCAGAACTTCATTAGCACACCTGCCGTATGGTTTGAGAAAATTCAAGCAACTCTCCGGCAACATATTACCTAAATGGAGATCGATCATTTTAAATGCCAGTGCCGCATGGGGATCCATCCCCGGAATATCAAAAACAGCGGCATCTTCTGCCCATTTCCATCCTGAAATGCGTTCATCATCACTGACCAGTGGAAACTGACGCGATAATTCCTTCAGATCACGTTGAATGGTGCGTAAAGAAACATCCAGCCCCATCTCGCCCAATGCCTGCTGAAAATATTTTGTCCCCTTGCGCCCACGGCGAGGTATCCGGTTTAACAGCAACCATTGCCGTTTTAATGTCTCATAACTTTTACTGCTACCCACAATAAATTCCTCCTGAGCTTGAATACAGGATACCGACCTCTAGCGGCAATTTGCGTCGCATAGATCTAAGTATAAGCGTAAATGCCGACTAAAAGCAAAATTATCACTATCTCCGATATCAATTAAATATTGAACGTCCAATATCCGAGAGCCACATCTTGTCGCGTAGCTCGTGTATATTATCAGGACATAGAATAATACCAAGGAGGAACAATATGCTTGATACTTATGAGAAAGCGATGCTGCGCGGCTTTTTACGCAATGTATTATTTCCTGATTCAGTGAAGCACCACCCCGGCACCATGCCGTATCCCCCGCGAGACCATTTTCGCAGGGGAATTTACTGTTAAAATCGTCTGCAGGAATTATTTCCGCTCAGACGGTTAGTGTTCTTTGACAATTCAGCTGATAATTTTCTGTTGCGACAGCTCCTTTCCGGGGTTTGGACGTGCGTAATCGGCAACCGCTTAGGTTGCGATATTTTTCGCGCCAATATTCACGTTCTTCGCTCTCAACCACAGCTAAACCTGGTGTAGGTTCTGCTAAATGCCTGTGCCTGCCAAGTGACATGGCAGCTGAAGCGCAGTTTAAGGGTGCGTTCATGCCGGATAAAGCGCGCGGCAAAGTAGATCAGATCCTGCAAGACGGTCTTTAGTCGTCTGCGCTGTCTTGCTCTGTGGGCCTGTTTTCTATCCATCAATCCAACCTGCCCCACAGCACGTAAGATATTATACGCCAGTCCGGCACAACTCATGACCAAGGCGTTGGTAGCGAACTTGC
>JAMOOS010000076.1 GCA_027065245.1 Desulfuromonadaceae bacterium
GGCGCAGGCAATGGCACCGGCGTGGTTGCGCGGCGGGTTTGTGTTTATGCTTATCGGTTTTGGTACCAAGATGGGCCTGGCCCCCATGCATACCTGGAAACCAGACGCCTACGGCGAATCGCCGGGTATGGTAGGTGCGTTACTGGCCAGCGGCCTTACCAGTGTGGCTTTTCTGGCGGTTATGCGCGGTGTGCAGGTGATGGCGGCCGCCGGTCTGCTGGCCGAGGCGCGTCGTTCGCTGCTGATCCTGGGAATATCGTCGCTGCTGGTGGCGGCGCTGTTTATGCTGCGCCAGAACGATATCAAGCGCGCCCTGGCCTATTCCAGCGTGGAGCACATGGGGATTCTGGCACTTGGAGTCGGGTTGGGCGGCGCGGCGGTGTTTGCTGCCATGTTTCATCTGCTTGGCAACGCCTTTACCAAGGGAGCGCTGTTTTTAAGCGCCGGTAATATCCACCGTATCTATAGCGGCAAGCAGTTGGCGCAGGTACGCGGTGCGCTGGAACAGGTGCCTTTTTCCGGTGCATTGCTGCTACTGGGGTTTCTGGCCATCAGCGGCTCGCCGCCGTTTGCGCTGTTTTCCAGCGAATTTATGCTGTTGCGTGCCGCCTTTGGCGGCGGACAAACGCTTATAGCCGTGGTTGTCCTGCTGTTGCTGGCGGTGGTGTTTATCGGCCTGGCCGGCACGCTGTTGTCGGCCACCATGGGACATTCCGGCTCGTTTTCCGCTGCCCATGCCGATTTTAAGGATGATGTGTGGACAGTGATGGCGCCGCTGTTGCTGCTGCTGGCGGTGTTGCTGGTGGGTGTGTACCTGCCGCCGCCGTTGCGGCAGCTCTTCAGTGCCGCAGCGGCGCAACTGGAGGTGGGCTGATGGTGGATAGCGCAGTACGAATCAGCAATAACGATGTGGTGGCGCTGGCGGATGTGCAGCTGTGGCCGTTGCCGCGTTTTATTGCCGCCATTGATGTGGAACTGGCCGGTGGCGCGCGGGTAGTCAGCTATTTTGCCCACCATGGCGGCACGGCTAAGGTAGAGTTGTGGTGTGTGCTGGCCCATGACGACCGGGGCGAGCTGATGGTGTTGCGCAGTCACAGCGATGCCGAGTTTCCGTCGCTGGCGGCGCGCCATCCCCAGATTCAACTGTTTGAGCGGGAGATATACGAGCAGTTCTCCCTGGTGCCCGTCGGTCATCCGTGGCTCAAGCCGATACGCTTCGAGCCCTCGTGGCGCGACCACGCGGCATCCGCTGCGGTAATCGGCGATTTTACCCCGTATCAAGTGGCGGGAGAGGAGATTCACGAAGTCGCCGTCGGCCCGGTGCATGCCGGAGTGATTGAGCCGGGGCATTTCCGTTTTCAGTGTCACGGCGAGGAGGTCAAACACCTGGAAATTTCCCTCGGTTTTCAGCATCGCGGCGTGGAACATCTGCTGGTGGGCGGTCCCACGGCGGCAACCCTGCTGCAGATGGAGGCGTTGGCCGGGGATACCACCATCGGTCATACCAGTGCCTATTGTCAGTTGTGCGAAAGTCTGGGCGGGGTGAAGATAACTCCAGCGGCGGCACGTTTGCGCGCCATTGCCCTGGAACTGGAGCGGCTGGCCAACCACGTTGGCGATGTCGGCGCGTTGTCCGGCGATACCGGTTTTCTTACCACCGCCAGTTACTGCGGCAGTATTCGCGGCAATATTCTCAACCTCAGTGCCGATATCTGCGGTAATCGTTTTGGCCGTGGTCTGTTGCGCCCCGGCGGGGTCAATTTTGCTGTGGATGAGGCGTTGGCGCAGGATCTGCTGGAAAAGCTGGACGCCATTGAGGATGAAACCAACGGTGCCATCGCCCTGTTTTACGATTCGCCGTCGGTGTTGGCGCGGATGGATGGTGTTGGTTGTGTTTCCATGGCAGTGGCTGCCGAACTGGGGCTGGTAGGTCCGGCGGCGCGTGCCAGTGGCCTGGTGCGCGATGTGCGCCAGCATTATCCCGGCGTGGCTGACGACGATTTTACCGCTGCCGAGGTGGAAAACGCCGGTGATGTTCAGGCGCGCGCCCTGGTGCGGCGGCGCGAGATTGCCGCCAGCTTCGCCCTGGTGCGCCAGCGTTTGCAGCAACTGCCGCCGGGCGAGGTGGCGCTGCCGGTGGCGTCGTTGCTGCCGGAACATATCGGCGTGGCGCTGGTGGAAGGATGGCGCGGCGAGATTGTTCACGTGGCCATCACCGACGACGCTGGCCGTTTTGCCCGCTACAAGGTGGTCGATCCATCGTTTCATAACTGGAGCGGCCTGGCTATGGCGCTGCGCGGTCAGCAGATATCCGATTTTCCCCTGTGCAACAAGAGTTTCAACCTGTCTTACTGCGGGTTCGATCTGTAACGAGGAGAGCGATCATGCTCAAAATAATTCCTGAACGCTTTCGCCAGGGTTATCGCACCAGCGCCTTTCCCCGGCGCGAGCCGCAACTCAGCGCTCGTTTTCGCGGTGTGCCGCAGATAGACGGCGGCAAATGCCCGCCGACATGTCATTACTGTGTCGATAACTGCCCCATGCAAGCGATAACCCGGGTGGCCGGTAAGGTGGTGATCGATCTGGGGCGCTGTCTGTTTTGCGCCAAATGTGTGTGTCCCCACGACGCCATCAGTTTCAGCGCCGACTACCGGCTGGCGGTGCGCGAGCGGCGGCAGTTGCAGCTAAGCGCGGATGACAGCCTGGAACTGGCGCAGCCGCTGGCGGACGAATTACGCCGCCTGTTTGGCCGTTCTCTCAAGTTGCGTCAGGTCAGTGCCGGTGGTTGTAACGCCTGCGAGGCCGATTTTAACGTCCTCGGCGTACCCACCTTCGATCTGGGCCGCTTTGGTATTCAGGTGGTGGCATCGCCGCGCCACGCCGACGGCCTGCTGGTTACCGGCCCGGTTACTGCCAATATGCGCGCCGCCCTGCTCGATACCTACGCTGCCCTGCCCGAGCCGCGTCTGGTCATTGTCTCCGGGGCCTGCGCCATCAGCGGCGGTCCCTTTGCCGCCAGCGCCGTGGCTGGCAATGGCGTTGATGAATTGCTGCCGGTGGATCTATACGTGCCCGGTTGTCCGCCCCATCCGTACACCCTCCTCGACGGCCTGTTGCGTCTGCTCGGGCGGCGCTAGCAGCCTGTCGGTCTTAGGTCAAAATGCAGCAAAACAAGCAAAATTCAAAGCCGGACATCCATTCAAAATTATTTTTCGCAGCACAGGAGCCAACCTTGGAAGCCACTTTCCCAAAAAACCGGAAAGTCCGACAGTTTCCTAGGTGCGGTTATAGCGACAATAAAAAAGTAGTAGCATAATTTTATTATCAGTATAAAAATACTGCGGACGCCGCCATTTTTTTATGCTACAATGCGCCTCCAACACGCTGGCGGGAGGATTGTAGCTGTATGGCAGATGTCACGAAATTTCTTAACGGCATAGAAAATTTTCAACAGCGCCATTTTGGCGAGAACGCCGAACTGGCCAGCACCCTGGTTGATGGTCAACAGCCGCAGGCGCTGCTCATCGGCTGTTGCGATTCACGCGTCGATCCGGCGGTATTGCTCAACTGTGATCTGGGCGAGCTGTTTATTTTGCGCAACATCGCCAACCTGGTGCCGCCGTATATTTACAACGATGACTACCACGGCGTCAGTTCCTCCCTGGAATACGCCGTGTGTAGGCTGGAAGTTACCGATATTATTGTATTGGGTCACTCCGAATGTGGTGGTATCGCCGCCTTGATGGAGGCGGATGACAGCGGCGACAGTGGTGAGTTCATCGGCAAGTGGGTCAACATCGCCGCCGCAGCACGCGACAAGGTGCTGGCCGAGATGCCCGATGCCCCCAGGGATAAACAGGCGCGCGCCTGCGAGCGCGAGGCAATCCTCATCTCCCTGAAAAACCTCATGACCTTTCCGTGGGTCAAAGAGCGCGTGGCCAAAGGGCAGTTGTGTCTGCACGGCTGGTACTACAACATCAAAACCGGCCAGTTACGCTATTACAATCAGCTTACCGGCGAGTTCGAAATTCTGGTGCGCCGCTACGAAAAAAGCCCCCCTCCCGCCGATGCCGTGTAAGTAGCGCCGCTTTTCAAATCAATGCTGGCGATGCAAAAATTCCGCCCACCTGCGTTGTAGGCGTTTGTTTAAGACTTTGATATACGCCTTTACCCTTGAACAACCGTTACGCCTTGATGGGTTAGCCATCTTAAGTGTTTTTGCGCGACCATCAAGCAATTCTCTGCCTCATCCTGTCTTGACAAGGTGCCGTGTGTAAAGCGGTTGCTGGCGGTTGTGTCTTTCATTTGCTGTTTGTGCTAGCATGTGCTAGCGTTGTCTGTGTCAAGTGAATCTCTAAAGGAGAAAGTGCCGTGACTAGACAACTTAATTTACGTGTTAAGGACGAATTCGCCAGTGGGTTGGAGAGACTATCAAAGAAAACCGGGCGGTCCATGGCTTCAGTGCTGGAGATTGTCGCCGGTCAGGCTATTGAAGCAGCGGAAGCGGACATCCTCTTTGAAGAACAGGCCTTGCGTGCATGGGAAGAATACGAACTGACAGGAAAATGTGTTGATAGTGATGAAATAGACTCAATGTTTGCCCAGGCGCTGGAAAGCGCCAGAAGAGCGGCAAAGAATGGTGCCAATGAAGCGTAGAGTTGTGGCTACTCCCCTGTTTGTCAGTAATTTGCAGGCATATCTGGACGAATATGCCCAACGCGGAGCGGTGCGCTTTGTCGAACGTTTATGGCGCAATTACAGGGAAATGGTGGAAAATATTTCCACTTTTCAGATGATGTCGCCAGCGCGTAAGCGGGTTATACAGGGGAAAAGAGTTGTGGTGCGCGAATATGTGCTGCATGCCGGAGCGCGCGATTTTCTGGTGTTGTACAATGTTCCTGACGATGATAGCGAGGCGGTCATATTGTTGAACATCAGAATTGGCGGGCAGAACCATTTTAAGTGGAAAATGCCCCTTTAGCCGGGAGCCAGATACTATGATGGCGCCGCAAAAATTCCGCCTGCCTGCGTTGCAGGCGTTTGTTCAAGACTTTAGTATACGCTTTCATCCTTGAATGACCATTACGCCGTGGTGGGCGAGATTTTTGCTAAGCTATCTTACTTATTTTTTGTGAGATTATTATAATATGGCTGAATACCAACGCACAGTACTTGCCAACGGCCTGCGTCTGCTGGTGAGCGAGTCGCCCCATTTGCACAGCGTCGAGATTGTCTGTTATGTCGGCGTCGGTTCCCGCAACGAGGGGGTCGGTGAGGCAGGAATCAGCCATTTTCTCGAACATATGCTGTTTCGCGGCAACGACGAGTATAGCGACGGCCCGGCCATTGAACAGGCATTTGAGCATTTGGGCGGCTCCATCAATGCCGCCACCGATGCCGAAACCACGCTGTTTGCCGTCAATGTTCATCCTGATTGCGCTGATGAAGCGTTGCGTCTGTTGGCGTTGCTGCTGTTGCGGCCTACGTTTGCCGGGCTGGAGACGGAGCGGGCCATTATTCTGGAAGAGGCGCTGGCCGATTTTAACGAACAGGGCGAGGATATCTGTCCCGATAACCGCATGGCGGCGCTGCTGTGGTGCGACCATCCTCTGGCGCGACCGGTTATCGGTTATCCGCACACCATTCGCGCTGTGGACGAGGCGGCGTTGCGACGCTGGCACCGGCGCTATTATGTGCCGGGCAATGTGGTGATCAGCGTGGCCGGGGCGGTGGATAACGACGCCATGTGCCGCGCGGCGCAGCGCTATTTTGCCGCCTGGAATGGAGAACTGCCGCCACCGCCACCGCTGTGGCGGCCTCGACCGTTGGCGCAGCGCACCTGCTGGGTGCGCGATTCCGCTGCCCAGGTGACGCTGCAACTGGGTTGGCGCAGCGCTGGTCGCCACAGTGACACAGCCTTTGCCCTGCGCGGCGTGCGGCGCATTCTCGGCGATGGCGGTGCCTGCCGGTTGATGCGCAGCCTGCGCGAGGAGGCCGGTCTTACCTACAGTGTCGATGCCACTCTGGAGGAATACGCCGAATGCGGCTGTTTTTCCATCGATCTGGCGGTGGAAGCGGAAAAACTGCCGCTGGCGGTGAAACTGCTGTTGCGCGAAGTTGCCGCCGTGATGCAGGAGATTGAGGCGGAGGAGTTGCAGCGCCTGGTGCGCAGTAGCGTCTACCGCCTCCATTTCAGCCGCGACGATGTCAGCGCCCTGGCGGCCCGCTACGGCTGGGGTGAACTTAGCGGCGCCATGCAGACCCTTGACGACGAGCGCCGCGCCTGGAACAACATCAGCGCCGCCGCTATCTGCCGCGCTGCCCGGCATCACCTGTGCCTGGACAACCTGTGCCTGGTCTGCATTGGACCGTGGCGCAAGCAAGAGCGCGCCGCAGTGGAGAAATTGTTGCAATAATTTGTTGTTGTCACAAGGGTGGCTTGTGCCGTCTGGTGACGGGTGAGCAAGAGAGGCGGTTGACGGTGCAGATAAAAAAACAATGGCTGCTGATCGATTTTGTCCTCAAAGAGTGGCTGCTGGTGGCACCGGCGCTGGGGGCGGTGCTTACATCGGTGTACCTTGGCCGGGTAACGGCGTGGACGGCGGCGGAGATGCAGGTGTTGCTGTTGCTGCTGGCGCTGTTTGTTGCCGTCAGCGGTTTGCAGCACAGCGGCGCTGTCGATCTGCTGGCGGCGCGGTTGCAGCGGCGCCGCGGCCGCCTGGCGGTCAAGCTGGTGCTGATGACGTTTTTTCTCGCCATGGTAGTTACTAACGACGCTGCCCTGATTGTTATGGTTCCCCTAACTTTAGCGCTTAAGCCGCGTGCGGCTCAGGCGCTGGTTATTCTCGAAGCGCTGGCCGCTAACGCCGGCTCGGCGCTCACGCCGGTGGGGAATCCGCAGAACCTGTTTATCTACTGGTCCTACGCATTGAGGCCGCTGGAATTTGTTATGGCCATGGCACCGCTGGCGCTACTGTTTCTACTGGTACTGCTGGTTGCCGCAGCCATGGTGGATCGGGGCGAAGAGGCACCGGCACCGGTAGCTGCTGGTGCTGTCTGTGGCCGTAAGACAGCCATTTACACCCTGCTGCTCGGGCTGGTGCTGCTGGCGGTGGTGCATGTACTGCCGGTGTACGCGGCGCTGGCGGTGGTGGTGTATGCCCTGCTGTGCGACCGGCAGGCGCTGCGTATCGACTATACCCTGCTGTTCAGTTTTGCCTTTTTCTTTGTGCTGGCGGCCAATCTCAAGACCATTCTGGCCGCGTCAATAGCCTGCGGCGGTCACGTATTCCTGTTTTCGGCTCTGGCCAGTCAGGTGATGAGCAATGTCCCGGCGGCGCTGCTGTTCGCCCGTTTCAGCGCCGACTGGCACGCCCTGCTGTGGGGGGTGAATGTCGGCGGTTTCGGCAGCCTGTTCGGCTCTCTGGCCAACCTCATCGCCTATCGCATCTATGTCGCCCACCACGGCGGCGGAGTCAACGTACGCTTTGCGCTGAAATTCCAGTTGTGGGGCTACGCCGCTTTTCTGCTGGCGGCGGCGCTGTATGCGGTGGTGTGGAGGTGTTAACTGTATTTTTACAGATTTTGCTGACGAGCCCCTTTTTGTACTGTTTAAAATGACCTGCCTGCCACAATCGATGCAGCACTGTCAGATCCAAACCATACGTTGGCGGTTATACCAGACAGCCGGAAAAATAGTCAAACACACAGGAGCGATATCCTTAAAAGTCAGCAACTCTATGTACAGGTTATTAAACGAAATCAGAGCCAGAAACTACGAGGAGATGATTATGTCATAAATAGCCGACGCAAACAGCAATGAGCAATCAAATAGACAGGTGCGCCTAAAAACTGCTGAAAACGCCTCAAAACTAAAACAGGGCTAATAAATGGAGGAAGTTTTTCCTGTCATGGAATGATCTGTCTGAATTTAGAGCTGCAAAATGCCATTTTGTAGTGATTGGATAAGTTTGTTAAAGTCTATCGTGGATTTTGGGGTGATGTTTTGCATTTGACAGCGATGCGCCGGTAACGCTATAAAGAAAAATTACGTGTGCGTACAGATCACGACCACTTTCACTTGCAACCGCTACAACCATCATGCGGTTGCCACCGTTTCGGGTGCTATGTAATGCTGATATTGCCATGAAAAATTTGAATGAAAAAGCCCAAGCCAATCTTGAGAACCTCTACCGGATATTCACTGTTCCTGAGGCGCCTGACTCCACCCTCGGCAGTATCGACCACGCCATAACCGACAATGTCGCCGGTTTTCTGCAACAGCACATAGTGGCACTGCAACGGGAACTGGAAGAAATTGAAGGGGATTTTGCCGATTCACGCATCCCGGAGCAGCCGAGTTTCGTCTCGGAATACACCGAATTCGTCAAAGAGAAACTGGTAGCCCAGTCGGTGCACACCGCTTCGCCGGGATTTGTCGGCCACATGACCTCGGCCATGCCCTACTTTATGCTGCCGCTAACCCGCATCATGACCGCTTTGAACCAGAATCTGGTCAAGGTGGAAACTTCCAAGGCGTTCACGCCGCTGGAGCGGCAGGTGCTGGCCATGCTGCATCGGCTGGTCTACAACGGTGACGACGATTTCTACGCCCGCTGGATTCACGACAGCAACAGCGCCCTGGGTGCGTTCTGTTCCGGCGGCACGGTGGCAAACATCACCGCGCTGTGGGTAGCCCGCAATCAACTGTGCGGCCCGGATGGTGATTTTCCCGGCATCGCCGCCACGGGGTTGTCAGGCGCTTTGCAGTACCTTAACTGCAGCGGGTTGGCGGTACTGGCTTCGCGCCGCGCCCATTATTCTCTGGGCAAAGCGGTCGATCTCCTCGGCATTGGCCGCGACAACCTTATTCCAGTGCCTACAGACAACCACAACCGTATCGACATGCGCCAGCTACGCAACCACTGTCATCGGGTACAGGACGATGGCAAGCGGGTACTGGCGCTGGTGGGCATAGCCGGAACCACCGAAACCGGCAACGTCGATCCGCTGGAAGAGATGGCCGATCTGGCCGGTGAGTTGGGCTGCCATTTTCACGTCGACGCCGCCTGGGGCGGGCCGACGTTGTTTTCTGACACCCACCGCTGGCGTCTGCGCGGCATCGAACGAGCCGACTCGGTCACCATTGACGCCCACAAACAGCTGTATGTCCCCATGGGCGCCGGTATGGTACTGTTTAAAAACCCGGCGGCGGCGACGGCCATCGAACACCACGCCGCCTATATTCTGCGCCACGGCTCCAAAGACCTGGGCAGCCATACCCTGGAGGGCTCCCGCCCCGGTAAGGCGATGCTGGTTCATGCCGGGCTGTCCATCATCGGTCGGCGCGGTTACGAACTGCTCATAGACCTGGGCATTGCCCGGGCGCAAAAATTTGCCGATACCATTCAGGCTCACCCCGATTTTGAGCTGATTACCGCGCCGGAACTCAACATCCTCACTTATCGCCACAACCCCGCCTGGCTGCAGCAGGCAATGAAAAAAGCGCCGCACCACCAGTTAATCCAGATCAACGCCATCATCGACCAGATCACCCGCATCATTCAGAAATCCCAGCGTGAAGCGGGTAAAACCTTTGTCTCGCGCACCCGTCTGGAACCGCCGTGCTACCACGGCTGTACCATCACTGTCTTCCGTGTGGTACTGGCAAACCCGTTGACTACCGATGAAATCCTTGCTAGTGTGCTTGATGAGCAGCTTAAATTAGCGAAGGACAGTCAATTAAAAGCCTATTTTTCCCGCCTTAAAGAGCTGGCGACAGAGATCAACCGCTAACACCCACAGTCCGGCAGCATTAAGCACCGTGTTACGGCACGGAAGTTCTGGAGGGCATATGTGTCGCAGTACCCTGTTCACCAAACTGTTCCTGCTGCTACTGTTTGCCTGTGCGATGTTTTTTGTCGGCACCTACTACTATGCCATTCCACTAATCGATCAGCGCATTTACGACATTGAAGTTCACGCCGGCAAGACATCTCTGAACAACCTGTATTCATTGCTTAAACAGAGCAAGCAAGACGTGGCCGCCTGGGAGCAGTATTCGCTGAACAGCCATAAAAAAAACCTCAAAAACCTCATAAATATCGCCGGCAAACTGCTGCACAGCATATATGTCCGCTACAGCGAACATAAACTCACGATGCAGCAAGCGCGTGCCGAGGCTATCGCCATCATCAGCAATTTTCGCTACGACAAGAACAACTACCTGTACCTTCTGGACTATAACGGTACATTCATTTACCATCCCGATCCTAAACTTGATGGCTACAACGGCATCGACATATGCGATATTAACGGCAAAAAAGTTGTCGCACCCATTATTGATAAAGCCCGCGCCGCTGGTGCCGCATTCCATGATTACTGGTGGCGCCGCCTCGGCGCCGACAAGCCGAGCCACAAGTTGTCGTTCAGCAAAAATCTGCCGGAATGGGGCTGGGTAATCGGCTCCGGCACCTATCTGGATGATATTGCCGTCGAGTCGAAACAACGCCGCGATCAGATGATTCTCTTTCTGCGTGAATACGTACGCAGCAGCCGCATCGCCACCAACGGTTACATGTATATTTTTGATGGCGATCTGAACATGGTTATCCACCCCAACGCAAATATAGAAGGCACCAATTTCAAAACCCTCAAAGATCCGATTACCAACAAATCCATCGGCGAGGAACTGATAGCAGCGGCGCACAGCGACAAACACAGTTTGGTGTATATGTGGGATAAGCCATCCGACCCCGGCCACTACATCTACAAAAAAATCGCCTGGGTGCGATATCTGCCCGAGTATGATTATTATGTGGCCTCGTCGGTCTACCTTGATGACCTGAACAGTAGCGGCCACGTGCTGGCCACGCGCCTGCTGCAGGTTACCGCCTTTATAGCAGCGGTGCTGTTGTGCCTGGGAGTCCTTTTTATTCTCAGCATCTCCAATGCCATCAAAAAACTGGCCTGCACGGCTAACTGCATCGTCGACGGCAACCTCGACATAAAGGCAGACATCCGCCGCAGCGACGAGATCGGCAAACTGGCCGACAGTTTCAACCAGATGGTGGACAAACTCAGGGAACAGATCGATCTGCTGGAAGAGCGGGTAACCCTGCGTACCACCACTTTGACCGCAACCGTCGAACAACTGGAACAAAACAGCGAAGAGAGCCGGATTCTCAGGCAAGCCAACGAAATGCTGCAGGCTTGCCGTAACGAGCAGGAAGCCAACGAAGCAATACGCATCATCATGCAGAAGGCTTTCACCGCTAACTATGGCGCCTTGTTCAGTCTGGTATACGAGGGGAAAAAACTGCAGATCAGTGCCGATTGGAACGGGGACATGGCAACCGATACTTACTTTAACCACGATGCCTGTATCGGCCTAAGGCGCGGCAGCACCTATGTAATGACGAGTCACGAACAGCAGCTGCCGTGTCCGCACCTGGGCAACAACCTCTCCTGCATCAGCATCTGCGTCCCGGTCACCGCTTACGGCGAAACCTTTGGCATCCTTCATCAGCAGTTACCGCAAAACAGCGACGAGAACAGCGTAAAACGGACACTGCGCATGATGGAGCACATCAGTGAATATCTGGCCAACACCGTGGCTAACCTGCGCCTGCGCGCCCGATTGCAGCAACAGTCCGTGCGCGACCCCCTCACCGGCCTGTTCAATCGCCGCTACATGGATGAGACCCTCAAACTGGAGGAAAGTCGCGCCCTGCGCAACGCCAGCCAACTGGCCATCATGATGCTGGATGTCGATCACTTCAAAAACTTCAACGACAATTATGGGCACGAAATCGGCGACGAGGCCTTACGCCAGTTGGGCAAGCTGCTACGCAAATATTTCCGCGAAAGCGATGTACCGTGCCGCTATGGTGGCGAGGAGTTTCTGATCATCATGCCCAATGCAACCCTGGAGCAGTGCCACGACAAGGCCGAGCAGCTACGCAGTGCGGTAGCAGGACAGTTAAAAGTATTTCACAATGGTGAAACCATTGGTATCACTATTTCCATCGGTGTAGCGCTGTTTCCTCAGCACGGCTCTCGTATCCACGCGGCCATCAAACGGGCGGATGAAGCACTGTATCGTGCCAAAGAGCAGGGGCGCAACCGCGTGGTCAGCGCGGAATAATCCGCGCCTATTTCAGTGGATAAAAATCTGGCAGATCCTCCTCTTTGTCATTTCGATCGCTTCGCCGCGCCGCCTGCCAACTCTCCAGTGCCGCCGCCAGGGCGTTGCCGTCCCAGGCGGCGGCCGCGCCAGCTCCACCGGCGTACAGATGCCGGTCGAGTGCCGCTATCTCGGTGCGCAGCGCGGCATCGGCATCAAGCAACAACCGCTCCAGTGCCCCTTGGCCTGCCTGGGGATATTCGCAACGCGCCCAGCGCTCCAAGGCGCTGCGGGTGGCGCTGGCCTCACCGGCGCGTGCCAGAGCGATAACATCTTTTACCGTCCCGCCCGGCGCTGTCGGCTTTTCCGTAGCAACGGCAACAGCAGCGCAAGGAGGGGTAACGACACGCCGCCGGATACGCCGCCAGCACAGCAGCGCTGTAACCAGCCAGCCCAACCAGCCAACCAGCGCCAGCCACCGCCACAACGACCCACCACCGCCAGCGGCAGGTGTATAATCGGGCGCGACAGAAGGCGGTAACACATCTTTTTTCTCTGCGCCGGAACCAGGCGGCGTTGTTACCGGGGCAACAACAGATGGCGGCGCAGGTGGCGTAACCGCTGTCGTCTGCGCTGACGACGCCGCAGCCGCCTGACGCTGCGCCGGCAACACCTTGAGGGTAAGCTGCGGTATTTTTGAGGTTCGCCACTTGTTACTGCCGACATCCCACCATTTGAGCGACAAGGGCGGCAAGGTGATATCGCCAGCGCTGGTGGGCACCAACGCCACTTTCTGCACAACTGTACCCACGACACCATCTTCTGTAACCGCGTCGCTGCGCTGGGTTTTATCGGGATAACTCTTGCAGCCGTCTGGCACAACAAGGGGCAGATCCGCTATCTGCGCCGCCGGCAAGCCAACTGCAGTGATGGTGATGGTACGGGTGGCCGGTTCACCGACGGTGAGAACCGGCGGCTGATCGCGCCAACTGTCACTGATCTCCACATGTTGCGCTGGCAACCAATCCTGCTTGTCCCTGTCTACCGGTGCGGCGCTGACGCTGATATCTTCGGGCCGGGTACGCCGCACAATACGCTGTCCGCTGCGCCCGAACGGATCCAGAAACGGATCTATGGCCATGCCGTTGCGCACGATCCCCTCAAAACGCAGTGGCGGGATATGCAAGGTGCCGCTGTGTTGCGGAAACAGCGCGTACCGGCGTTCTATTACCTGATAAGTCCAGCCGTTGCGGGTGGTGGTATAACGCTTATCTTCCCCCAGGCGCTGGACACTGGTTTCCACTCCCTGCGGCTTGATTTCCGACAAGGAAGCGTTGACCAGCTCCTGACGCACAAGCAGGCGCACACTGTACACCACCTGTTGCCCCACCAGCACCGAATGACTGGAAACTTCCTCCTCCAGCATAACCGGCGCACTGGCACCACCAGCCGGAGCCTGATCGACAACCACCAGTTTAACAGGCTGTGAACAACTGGAACCGGCGCATATTGGCGGCACAGTTATACTGCCAAGCCGATGCGGAATCAGGGTGAGAGTCCAGTTATGCGCACGCGACACCTTGCTGTTAACAATTTGCACCGTACTGCTTTCGGCCTGGCCGACAATATCAAAATCCTTATTCAACACCGAAAAATCGGGCTCGGCATCACTGTCACCGGCAATATTGACCCGCAGTTGCACACTCTCATCTATACCGATACGGCTGCGGGTTAACTGCGCACTGACATCAGCCCCCCAGGCGGAAACAGCACCACACCACACAAATACCAGCAGCATCACTGCTGCACACCTGCTTTTTACCATGGTCTGTCACTCCTGTTTTTATGTTGCCGTTGGTTGTACTGATACAAAAACTTGCGCCGCAGCAGTTCACCCGGATCGTCGGGAACCATCCGCAACGCCCGCATCTGCCGTTTATCTTTTTTGTCCTGTTTATCGCGCGGCCCGGCGGCTCGCTGCGTCGGGGCAATCTGCCGCTGCGATTGTTTCTTGTTCTTGTCGCCATCAGCTCGCGCTTGTTGTTTCTGCTTGTCCTGTTGCTTCTGCTTGTCCTGTTGATTCTGCCTGTCCTGTTGATTCTGCCTGTCCTGTTGATTCTGCTTGTCCTGCTGTTTCTGCTTGTCCTGCTGTTTCTGCTTATCCTGTTGTTTCTGCCTATCCTGTTGCTTCTGCTTGTCCTGTTGCTTCTGTTTATCCTGTTGTTTCTGCTTGTCTTGTTGCTTCTGCTTATCCTGCTTATCCTGCTTATCCTGCTTATCCTGCTGCTTCTGCTGCTTCTGCTGCTTCTGCTGCTTCTGCTGCTTCTGCTGCTTCTGCTGCTTCTGCTGCTTCTGCTGCTTCTGCTGCTTCTGCTGCTTCTGCTGTCGGCGTAAAAAATCCTCGATGGCTTTTTTATTGTACAGCGCATCCTCGTGGTGCGGGTTGAGCTTCAATGCCTGTTTGTACGCCGCCAACGCCTGCTGATACTGACCGGCTTTAGCCAGGGCGGTACCTTTGTTGTACCAGTCGTCGGCACTTTGCTGCTGTTTCGTCTGGGCGGCGGCGGTAAAATGGCCACGACGATACTGCGCCGCCGCTTTCCAGCGTGGATCGCTGAACAATTGCTCGGCACGGGCATAATCGCCGTGCTCAAAGGCGGTCATCCCCCGCTGATTGTCGTTGTGCCACAATTGCTCCAACTCAAATGCCCGCGCCGGTTGCGGCATCCACAGTAACAGGCATACAACCAGCAACCAGCCCCGCCTGAACGCCAGCGCGGCAATCAACACTAACGGCAGCAACAGCCACGGTCCTTCTTCGCGCCACTGATCACTGTACAACTTGACTTTGCTGCCGCCAGACAGCGCATGCGTGGACATATCGGCCAGCAGATAATTGAAATCACTGTCGTCGATGGTGATGGTATGGTAGCGACCACCACCGGCCGCCGCCAGTTTGCCAAGGCGCTGCGGTCGCAGGCGCGGCAACACCATCTGGCCGGAACTATCTTTGAGAAAACCGCCCTGCGCCTGGGGAACCGGCGCACCCTGCGGCGTACCAACACCAAGCACAGCGACGCTGATGCCGTCAGCGTGAGCTGCGCGCGCCGCTGCCAGGGCACTGTCTACCTCTTCTGCATCGGTAACCAGCAGCAGGGTGCCATTGCTGCGGCCGGCCTGGCGCAATAACTGCCGCCCCATGGCAATGGCGCTGGCCAGATCGCACCCTTGGGCCGGCATCAGTTGCGGTCGCAATGATTCCAGCATGGAGATGACGGTATTGGTATCGTCGCTCAACGGCACTACGGTAAACGGCTCGGCGGCAAAAGCGATGAGGGCGGTCTCCCCTTCGTGT